>JAKOPX010000221.1 GCA_029778665.1 Bacillota bacterium
ATTGAACATCCCAGAAAACCTTGAATGGTTGCTGAACAAGCGCGGGATCACCAAGGAAACTGTGAAGAAGTACAAGATCGGTTTCGACTTGCAATCACAGCGGTATATGATCCCCATTTATGATAAGTACGGCAGATGCGTCAACATTCGTAAATATTCACCCAATTCGCACGGCGTATCCAAGATGATATCCTATCAAACAGGATACGGCACAGCACGCTTATACCCGATCCAGAATCTGGAAAAGGATGAGATTTTGCTCTGTGAAGGCGAAATGGACTGTCTGCTGGCGAATCAGATCGGCTACAATGCGATTACCACAACAGGAGGTGCAAATACCTGGAAACGCCAATGGAACGCTGATTTCAGAAATAAAACGGTTTACATTTGCTACGACATCGATGAGGCCGGAAAACAAGGGGCCAAGAAAGTGGCTGAAGAACTTCTTCAGGTGACAGATAGGGTCAAGATCATCCACCTACCCATAGTTGATCCACCTGATGGGGATATCACCGATTATTTCGTGGCTCTAGGCCACTCCCGGGAAGATCTGGATGAAGTGATTGATCGCACGCCATGGTACGCGGCTCCTACCGTAGAACCTGAATATCGGCCTCAGATCCACCAAGGCAACGGAGATATCATCCATTTGTCTGAGGCGAGTGAAGCAAGGTTCATTAACCAGCAGATTTGCACAGATGTGGTCGTTTCCGGCAAGGATACGGCTCCGTTTGGGTATCCTAAGCATATTCGAACACATTGCACCCCAAGCACCGCAAAGTGCGCAATGTGTGGCGTTACGCTCCGGGGCAACGAATACGTGGTCGATGACAATGACAGGATCATTTTGAACCTTATTTCGTGTACCGACCAACAGCAGATGACCGTTGTCAGAAGCATGCTAGGAATTCCAAAATCGTGCAAATCACACACTATTGAGGTGATGGAACAAGGAATCGTTGAAGAGGTCATACTTCAGCCAGCGCTTGATTTTACATCAGAAGATCGCCCATACACCACCAGGATTGCCTATGCTCTCCAGCATGGTATCCGAGCGAACTGTGGATACCGAATGAGTGGCGTAACAGTCACGGATCCACGAAAGCAGTACGTTACACACATAATGAACAAATGCATGCCGAGCCACGACAACATTTCGACATTCAACATG
>JAKOPX010000222.1 GCA_029778665.1 Bacillota bacterium
AGAAAAAGCCCTCAAGCAAGCAACAAGAGCAATAGACCGGCAGCGATTGAAAGGTAACAAAACGAATCCTTCTCAGCCTTTGGCCTTCCCCAGATACCCCGATACTGAAATCCCGGAAGCTGTGAAGGAAGCCTGTTGCGAGGAAGCCCTTGCACTATTGGAAAGGGGCAACAGTCAGCGGTGGAAATTACAGCAGGAAGGGGTGCAGTCTTTTTCGCTGGGGAATATGAGCGAGACTTATGCACCGGGGGCCGGGCGTGGACTGTTAAGCCAGGAGGCGAAGGAACTGCTCCGGCCGTGGCTGATAGGTGCGGTGATGATAACATGATAAAAGGATATTTGAATCAAACCGCCACATGGCACCGCGTCGTCGGCCAGAATATGTACGGGGAGCCGGAAACCGAGAACAAGGAAATCAGGGTCCGGTGGGAAGGTAGGCGGAGGCTGGTCCGGGATAATGAGGGCCGGGAGGTAGTGTCAGAGGCCCGGGTGTTTTGCACCGAAGCCGTGAAGCCTGGAGACGAGCTGGAGTTTGACGGGCGCAGTTGGCCGGTGATTGCTGTATCTACGGTTCCGGGTCTGGACGGCAAAGAATCTCACAGGGAGTGTGCGGTCTGATGGCACGGAACAAATGGCGCATTAAAGAGGCTGTCAATATTGCCGAGGAAGCGGCACTGAAAGCCATGCGGACCGGGGCGGAAGCGATACTGACCGAGGCCATTGACGAGGCGCCGATTGAAACGGGTACACTGCGCCGGAGCGGAACGGTGACCGTGGGGAAACTGCCCGATTATGAATCGACCTATGAAGCCGCAGAATCCGGCAGGGATATGAAAACGGCTTTCGCTGAACCGATAGGGAAGGAGAAAGCGGTCTACATCAGCTTCAACACGCCCTACGCCCGGCGGCAGCATGAAGAATTGGGGTATAACCATCCTCTGGGTGGCAAGGCGAAGTATCTTGAGGATCCGTTCAACCGGAACAAGGACAAGGTGCTGAAACGCGCGGCAAATCAGGTCAAAAAGGCCCTTGAGAAGGCAAAGTGAGGTGATGCCGATGTGTTAAAAGAAATAGGCACATACCTTCAGTCTCAGGGGATAGGTACTCTTGGGACTGATTTGTTTCTTGGCTTAATGCCCGACCAACCTGACAACTGCATCGCCTTGTTTGAGTATGCTGGCAGTCCGCCTGACTTGCACTGGAACGGCGAATATCCCGGCCTGCAGGTGCGGGTCCGCAACAAAAGCTATGGAACCGGCAGGGAGAAAATCCAACGGATCTATGAGTTGCTTCACGGGCTACACAACCAGATACTTTCCGGGACCCGGTACCTGCTCATAAAGGCCCGGGGTAGCCCTGAGGTGCTGAAACGTGATACAAACAACAGAATTGAGTTATTTGTGAATTTTGAGATTATGAAGGAGTGTGATTAACGATGGCAATTGAAGGATATGGCGGCGGTGTTTACCTTGGAGACACGATGAAGGTTGCAGAAATCGCAAACTGGAGCTTGGATATGTCGGCAGACGACATCGATATTACCAGCTTTGATTCTGAAGGCTGGCGTGAGAGAATGCAGGGAATAAAAGAATGGTCCGGATCATTTGAGGGCAACTTTGCGCCTGGGGATACAACTGGTCAGGCCGCCCTGATCAATGCTTGGCTTAACGGGCAAAAGGTAACGCTGAAGCTGCAGGTAAATGAGGCTGTAAAGTTCTCCGGCGATGCTTTTGTGAATCTGAGTATTGAGACGCCTGTCGATGACAAAGTGAGCTTCAGTTGCGACTTCTCTGGAACCGGTCCGCTGACGCCTTCCGGGGTAGGTTCTGGTAGCTGATGGCTATCAGAGGTATGGTAGGGGCGGTTTACGAAAGCGAGACCGCCCCTATATCTGAAAATATCGCTTTGCTGTTTGACTGGACCCTCGAGGTCCAGCAAAGAAAAGAGTTTACATATGGTCCTCATATGCACATGATCAACGAGGGCTGGCATGTAACGGCCAGGGCATACTGGGCGGCCAAGGCGCTGCCGAAAGGTCAGGCGTATGTCCGGCTGTTCATCGGCAAGGGTGAGGATAGGAGTTGCCTTGCCGGGCAGATTGAACTGCCGGCCATGAAACACACAGACGCCATAAACGAAACGGAAATCAGAATGGAGGGCATAGGCCCGATTAAGCAGGAGGGATAACATGCCGAGGAATAAAATCATTGAATTCGCAGGCAAAAGCATTAATGTCCAGGAGAAGCGCATTGGCGAACTCGAGATACTCGTGCGCGACCTATTTCCTACTACAAAAGGGAAG
>JAKOPX010000223.1 GCA_029778665.1 Bacillota bacterium
AACAAGCGATATGTCATGTATTCATCTGATTTGCTGCGGGCAAAACATACAGCTGAAATTATAGCAGGTTATCTTAACATTGAGCCGGTATTTACAGACCTGCTAAGGGAACGCAATTTGGGTGAAGCAGTCGGAAAATCAGTGGAATGGGCACATCGAAACACGATAGTCTGGGAAAGGACGATCGACGATAAGCCGTTCGAAGGGGCGGAATCCCGAAGAGAATTGTGGGAGCGTATTTCGGTTTTTTACAGGCATATGATGGAAAATACAGATGAGAACGTTATCATTGTTTCACATGGTGATACATTGAGCGTATTCAGCGCCATGTGGCTTGGACTGGATGTTGAAATGCTCAACAAATGCGATTTGCACGGCAAAGCCGGAGGCGTTTCGTTTATGCATGAAAACCCGGACGGAAAGCATATCATCACTCGCCTGAGCGATTTGTCATACATCAGGTGACAAGAATTCTGGTCATTGTTTACTGACATAGACTATGGAAAAAGCAAGCATTGAAGGTTTGGATATGAAAAACGCAGGTACCTTCCGGCCCCGCGTCATTCTCAAAAATATCCGTTAATGTCGCTGCAAATGTTATATTTGACTGATATGTTCACCTGATATGTTCACCTTATATGTTCACGCCACTGGAGGTCGCCTCTTTCAAGGCCTTTTATCAGGATCTCGGCAGTGGCAATATTGGTGGCAAAGGGAACGTTGTTCATGTCGCAGAGTCTCAGCAGCGAATACATTTCCGCTTCATTGCTCCGCCCCTCGACCGGGTCCCTCAGGAACACCACCATGTCGATCTCGTTGAGCGATACCCTTGCAGCTATCTGCTGCGTACCTCCGAGCACACCGGGTGAGACACTGTACACAGGCAGCCCTGCTCCTTCAGCAATGAACGAAGCCGTCGTACCCGTGGAGTACAGGGTGTGTTTCTGCAAGATGGTCTTATAGGCTATGCACAGATCAACCATCAGTTCCTTCTTATTGTCATGCGCAATCAGAGCAATATTCATAACTGGCTCTTACCCTATTTCCCGCTATTTCTTATATTCTTTATCGGTATGTTTGCGTAAAGCGCCGGTACAACGCTTTCTCCGTCGTCGCTCTTTGTCTTTGTAAGCTGTATTTCAAGAGAACTCTCATCAATGTCCATGTAATTCGTGATGACCTTTATGATCTCACTTTTCAGCATCTCAAGAAACTGCGGTGAAACATTGGCACGGTCATGGATCAGTACCAGCTTCAGCCTTTCCTTTGCGACATCCTTGGAGTTCTTCGATCTACCGAATATTTTACCTAAGTCGAGCAGCATTGTATACCTCCCCTTCAGTTCGCTTTCAGGCCAAACAGTTTTTTGAGTTTCATCACTAAGCCCTGATCATCTGTGAATGTCATAAAGGGCACTTCCTCGCCTTTTATCCTTCTCACCACATTCCTGAAAGCCTGTCCTGCCAGTGATTTGCTGTCGCATATAGCGGGCTCGCCCCTGTTGGTCGACACGACAATCTTTTCATCGTCGGGGACGACACCTATGAGTCCTATCGCCAGGATGTCGATTATGTCATCGATGGACATCATGTCTCCTCTTTTTACCATATCAGCGCGCAGCCTGTTGATCAGCAGCTTCGGATTCCTTATCTCATTTGCCTCAAGCAAACCGATGATCCTGTCCGCATCCCTGACAGCGGAAACTTCGGGGGTCGTTACGACTATTGCCCTGTCAGCAGCAGCTATGGCATTTTTGAATCCCTGCTCTATGCCGGCCGGGCAATCTATCAGTATGTAATCGAATTCCTCGCGCAATTCTTCACAAAGCTTTATCATCTGTTCCGGTTTGACTGCCGATTTGTCCCTGGTCTGAGCAGCAGGTATCAGATAGAGTCCGTCGAAACGCTTGTCCTTGATAAGCGCCTGCTTGACCCTGCAGTTGCCTTCGACCACGTCCACGAGATCATAGACGATCCTGTTTTCAAGTCCCATCACTACGTCAAGGTTCCTCAGACCGATATCGGTATCGATCAATACTGTCTTGCTGCCCGACAATGCCAGACCGGTTCCTATATTTGCTGTAGATGTGGTTTTGCCCACTCCGCCTTTTCCTGATGTGATTACAATGACTTCGCTCATCCATATACCTCCTATGCGCCTTATGGGCAGATTGCGGCGACACTCAGTTTATTGGGGCCTCATATATATGTTAAATATACAGTTTAAAAAATATTTTGTCAATTAAAGCATTTTTTTGTAAATAAACTATTACTTGTGCTGTGGAAGGAACGTTTCGATGTAGACCATGTCATCCTTTACAAACGCTATTTCAGGCAAAAAGCCCTGCTTTGGCTGGCCGGAATCCGGCGGCCTGGTAATGACGTCGGCTATGCGCAGCTGTGTCGGCTGCAGTGACAATGCCGCAACTATGGCCTCCTTGTTCCCGTCAGCACCGGCATGCACCAATCCCCGCAGCGATCCCATGACCACCACGTTGCCTGCCGCGACCACTTCTCCGCCGGGGTTCACATCGCCGAGGATCACGACATTTCCCTCGTAACTGACAAGAGTCCCGGACCTGACGGTGCCCCTGTAAAACTTCGTCATACCTTCCTCCAGTCCCCTGAAATACAGGAGCCTCATCCTGAGCTTGTCCCTTGTCCTGTCAGGCTCTTCGTGATCCCCGGAGCTTTCCTGTTCCTGGTGGTCCTCGTCCTCTTTAAAACTTGCGACCTCTGCAGAAGCTTTCTCCTCGATCATTTTTGAAATGATACGTTCCTGTTCCCCGTTCAGCTTCTTGCCGCGATATCTGACATCAAGGCTTGCACCCTTGAAAAACCTTCCCGATGAATCAAGCTTCCTGCCAAGGCTTTCAAGGATCTTGTCAAAGTCGTCTTCTTCCCGCATCACCAATATAAGCTCATTGCCCTTGGCCTTGAAGCTTACGATGCTTTCTTCCATAGACTGAACCCCCTGTTGCGGAAATGATTCACATAAACTATTATTACATTATTTATGCGTATAAACAAGCATAAATTTGATAACCCATTATGGATTGAACAGGGGTTTTTCAGGCTTCAGATCGCTGTCTGATGAACCGGCTGCCTTGAGGCCGAAATACTCGTCGATGATATCTCTTGCCACGGGAGCGGCATTGGATCCCCATACGCCTCTTTCTATTACAACGGCAATGGCTATTTCCGGATCATCAGCCGGCGCATAGCAGATAAAGACTCCATTGGGCGAACGCCCGCCTACGCTCTGTGTCTGTGCTGAACCGGTCTTTCCGGCCACTTCGAACGGAAGTCCCTTAAAAGCTTCCTGCGCAGTACCGTCTATCGATGTCGTAACGGCAACCATGCCTTCCTTGACTGTAGCTATTGTGGTATCCTTCAGCGGGATCTGCGTATAAGTGGGCTCGGTCTTGTTTACAACGGACCCGTCATATTTTATTACTTCCTTGATGACATGCGGCCTGTACAGCTTGCCTCCGTTTGCGAGGGCAGCGGTATAGTTGGCAAGCTGCAGCGGCGTGAAGGAGTTGTCGAACTGGCCTATCGACACCTGGGCCGTATCCGCAGGTCTCCAGATATCGTTTCTCAGTTTCTTTTTCAGTTCTATCGACGACATCATACCTGAGACCTCGTTCGGCAAGTCTATGCCTGTCTTTTTCCCAAGGCCGAAACAGTTCGCCCAGTATGTCAGAGCTTCGATGCCGGTCCTTATGCCAAGTTCATAGAAGTACAGGTTACATGACGTCTCGAGTCCTCTTTTCAGGGTAAGCGGGCCATGTCCGTACGTAGGTTTTTCGAGGCAGAACAGGTCTCTTCCTCCGATACGGGTCGTCCCCCTGCAGGCTATCGTGTTTGATGCCGGGGTTATCACGCCCTTTTCAAGCCCGGCGATAGCCGTGATGGGCTTGAAGGTGGAGCCTGGAGCATAGTTTTCCTGTATCGTCCTGTTGAGCAATGCTTTCAGGTTCTGTTCGTCCTTCGTCAGTTCTATGATCATTTTCTGGGCCTCCGTGTCTTCGGGGCCCGCAAGGTATATCGACGGGTCATAACTCGGATAGCTCACCATCGTCAGGACCGCTCCCGAGTGGACATCCAGCACCACTGCTGATCCTGCGTTGGCATCGCCATAGTTGGGACCTCTCTTGTCGTTCCTGATCTTCTCTATGTTACGGGCCAGAGACTCCATGGCGACCTTCTGAAGGTTCGTGTCGATCGTCAGCACTACGTCATGGCCCGGTATTGCTTCCATTGTCACAATCTTCTGGATTATCTTTCCATCAGCATCGACCTCAAATGTAATCCTCCCGTTCTTCCCGCGCAGATACCTCTCGGCACTCTTCTCAACACCGGTCTGCCCGATGAGGTCGTCATTGTCGTAGCCCTCGTCCTTGAGTTCATCGTACTGTTTTGCATTGATCGCCCTTATATACCCGAGCACATGGGCCTCTTCGTATGCATCGATATATTCCCTCACCGGCTCCGTCATCGTTATGATGCCGGGGAACTCGTGGTTCCTCTCCTCTATCTCGGCCACGGTCTCCCTGCTTACGTCCCTGGCGAGGAGCACCATACCGCCCCTGGAGAAATTCCAGTTGTTGATCAGTATTTCATACCTGAAGACCATTATCCTGTATGCCTGTTCGTCCGTATAAAGCGCGTTTATATCGAACTTCTTTTCCCTCAGGTATCTGAAAAGCTCATAGGCGTCATACCTGACATCTTCCTTCTTCATGTTGAGCCTGTCCGAATTGGTCTGCCACGAGTAGATCTGCTTCTCGGTCATGTCGTTGAATTCGACGGGCGGCCCGTAAGTCAGGAATTTGGAAAAGGTGTTTACGTGCCCGTCTCCGTTTTTCTCCAGCAGGTCCGATAACTTGAGGAACATTTCGTTCATTTCGGAAGAGGTTATGTTCGTCTTGACGATGTACAGCGAATATCCCTGCCTGTTGACAGCCAGGGGAGTGCCGTACCTGTCGAGGATCTTCCCCCTCGGCGCCTCTATTTCACCTTCCTTGAGGATCCTCTTCTGCGAGTCGGCCACGTACTTCTCGCCCTCAACTATCTGAAGGTTGAAAAGCCGGAAAATGATCATGATCCCGAATACCATGAATCCCAGACAGAGTATGTAATATCTGTTTTTCAGCTTCTTTTCCAAATCATCCATCCTCCTTCTGAGACCGCACAGTTCAGTACTTATGCGCAGACGCCGCACTGTCGAACCATTTGCCCGCCATTACAAGCAGGGGAAACAGCAGCACAGATACGGCGCAGTTGTAAACCGCCTCCGGCAGTATGACCCTCGTGAAAGCAAACAAAAAATCGATATCGCCGGACATTATGTTGTTTATTACATATACAACCGACTCATAAACTACAGAATATATGAACGTAAAGAATGCGACAACCAGAAAATTATCCCTGTAGATCTTCCTGCTTATCGATCCTGCCGCGATACCGGTGTACATTCCCAGGAGCGCGTAAAAACCGACGGCAGTGCCAAACTGCAGATCGATGCACAGACCTGAAAAAAGGCCAACCGCAGCGCCCTCGGCACTGTTCCTCACCAGTGCCGTGAGGATGGTCAGCGAGATGAGCAGATTGGGTGCGACCCCGTGTATCCTCGCATACCGGAGCAGGGTCGTCTGCAGCAGGAGAAAAAACACAATTAAGAAAGAATAGAGCAACAGCTTTCTTTTCATCTTTTATACTGCCTGTCACATCACTTTTTTTCGGATTTCAGAATGAAAACTTCCTCCAGCCTCCTGAAATCCGCAGTCGGCTGGATGATAGCATATCTGTCGAGTTCGCTGTTCGTTTTTCTTACTTCGATGACTTTGCCTATTTCTATGCCTTTCGGATAAATACCGCCGACGCCCGAGGTTTCGATTATGTCCCCCACTTCGACATCGACCTCGATAGGTATGTATATAAGTTTGCACAGGCCTTCTTCCTTGAGCTGCAAGTCGCCCTTCACAATGGCATGGCCGCCGCCTGGCTTCGCGATCCATCCGGAGACGGCGCTTTCCTCGTCGATGATGGTCTGTATGTTCGATGTGGATTTATCTGCATAAAGGACTCTTCCCACAAGGCCCCTCGAACCGGTCACGACAGGAAAATCGGCCCTGATCCCGTCCTGTTCCCCGACGTCCACCTTGAATACGCTGAACCAGTTGCCGGGTTCCACGGCGATGATGTTGGCGCCGGTAATGGTATAGTCTGCAAATTCGGACTTCAGATTCAGCGCTTGCCTCAATTCATCATTCTTTTCCTTCAGTTCGGCATACTCCCTGTTCTGCCTTCTCAGTTCCTCAACTTCCGCCCTCAGGGCTTCATTTTCTTCCCTGAGCGCATCTATATCCTGGAAATAGGCGAACAGGTCTTCCATTTTCCTGCCTGCAGATGTGAAAATGCTCTGGACAGGTTTCAGCGGTACGTTCAGTATGTTCCTGAGCCAAGTCAGCCTGCTGCTTTTGCCTGCTGATACTCCTATGACGATCAGCAGCACTATCGTAGCAAGAGACACGATGAACCATTTGCTTTTAAAAAGTCGCAGCAATGGACCAGTCTCCCTTCTATCTCAGCTTTCTCGGCGTTATCAGCACACTTCTCAGTGTCTCTATTTCCTCAAGCACTTTACCGGTTCCAATGGCCACACAGTCAAGCGGGTTTTCAGCAATAGTGACAGGCATGCCTGTCTCCTCCCTGATCAGCTTGTCCAGTCCGCTCAGGCGCGCTCCTCCTCCGGCAAGCATTATGCCTTTGTCCATTATGTCGGCAGCCAGTTCCGGAGGCGTCTTCTCCAATGTGTACTTGATCGCATCTATTATTGCATTTATGGGCTCCTTCAGCGCCTCATTTATTTCAGTGGATGAAAGAGTAATATTTTTAGGAAGCCCGGTTATGAGGTCCCTTCCCCTGACCTCCATGAATTCCTCTTTCGGTTTTGGGTACGCATTTCCGATATTTATCTTGATCTGCTCGGCTGTCCTTTCGCCGATCATCAGGTTATATTCCTTTTTCACGAAAAGCACTATCGCTTCGTCAAATTCATCTCCGGCAACCCTCAGCGACCTGCTCGTGACTATTCCGCCGAGTGAAATGACGGCAACTTCGCTGGTACCGCCGCCTATGTCCACTATCATGCTGCCGGAAGGCTCCTCTACAGGCAAATTCGCGCCTATCGCCGCCGCCATTGGCTCCTCTATGAGATAGGCTTCCCTGGCGCCTGCTGCCAGTGTAGCGTCTTCTACGGCTCTTTTTTCGACTTCCGTGACTCCTGACGGAACGCAGATGACCACCCTGGGTTTTGATATGAAGCTGCCTCCCATGGCTCTCCTGATAAAATGCTTCAGCATGCTCTGCGTGATGTCGAAATCGGCAATGACGCCGTCCTTCATAGGCCTTATCGCCACGATGTCGCCCGGTGTCCTGCCTATCATGTTTTTGGCATCGTCACCGACAGCAAGTATTTCTCTCGTGTTTTTGTTAATCGCAACGACCGACGGCTCCCTTATGACGATGCCTCTGCCTTTTACATGGACCAGCGTGTTCGCGGTCCCCAGATCTATACCTATATCTCTCGCAAAAATTCCCATAGCTCTCCTCCCAACATCTGCAAAGAACAGGGCCGTTGCCGCTTCTACATCAGCCCCTGTTCTCTTAAACTTATGTACCTTCCGTCCCCTATGATAATGTGGTCAAGGACCTTGATCCCAAGTATACTGCCCGCATTTACCAGTCTGTGTGTTGTTTCTATGTCCTCCCTGCTGGGTTCCGGATCTCCGCTGGGATGGTTGTGGACAAGCAGCATCCCGGAACACCCCGCCCTGACCGCTTCACTGAATACCTCCCTCGGATGGACTATAGAAGCATTCAGGCTCCCGACTGAAACGTTCAGGTACTTGATCACATGATTCTTGGTATTCAGCAGGATAACCTTGAATACTTCCTTTTTCAGGTGCCTCATCTCCTCCATCAGCAGCATGCTGACATCTGCGGGAGACTTGATCGTAAATTTATTATTGTTTATCAGGGAGGCGGATATCCTCTTCGACAGTTCCATGACTGCCTTTATCTGCACCGCTTTTACCCTTCCGATGCCCTTTATCTTCCTTAATTCTTCCACGGACAGGTCATGGAGATGCGCTAACCCTCCGTTGTTCTCACCAAGCGACAGGATCCGCTGCGCCAACGACACCGATGTCTCCTCGGCGCTTCCGGTCCTGATGATCACCGCCAGCAGTTCAGCATTCGACAGGTATTCAGCACCGTACTTTTCCAGCTTTTCATATGGTCTTTCACTTGCTGGTATATCCTTCATTCTAAGTCTGTATTCCATTTTGGTCAACCCCGCATTTCTTAAAAAATAATTACACATCACTCCTTCCATGATACCAATTTTTACATTTATTATCAACGATTAGGAAATTTCGCTCAGTCTTTTCAACCAACACTGCCTTATTCGCATGCCAGTACGCCAAAATCCTTCAGCATGCGATACAAGCGGCTCAGGGGAAGCCCGACCACGTTCGAGTAGCATCCGTCAAGGCTTTCGACAAAAACGGCTGCCCGGCCCTGGATAGCATAAGCGCCTGCCTTATCGAAAGGCTCGCCGGATGATATGTACGCATCGATTTCCATGTCGGTCAT
>JAKOPX010000224.1 GCA_029778665.1 Bacillota bacterium
AACGAGTGTGCAGGTTCAAGTCCTGTTTCCCGCACCAAAGAAAAGAGAGATCACTGAAAGTGATCTCTCTTTTTCAGTTTTTGTGCATAGCAGTGCAGCAAAGCTGGTTAATCTGTCTCCACCTGAAGTTGCCGAACATCCGGACAGACGAATAAATTACTTGTTCTGGAGCTTGTAAAGGATTTTGAAACCCTGCTCTTCAATTGACTTTTCAATTCCCGAAGTGTCCAGCGACCTGGTTCCCACAACAACTGCACTTTTTCCGCTTGCTCCGCGATATACGGCTACATGTGTAATGTTCGCGCCAAGCTTGCTGAAAATACCTGTCAGGTTCGACAACATACCGGGGGCGTCTTCCACTTCGATGGTAAGCCTCGTGCCCGGCTCACGGAACCCGAGCAGCTCTATGAATGAATCAAATATGTCGCTTTCGGTAATGATCCCTGCCAGCTTGCCGTCGTCCACGACCGGAAGGAATCCTATGTTATTGTCCCGCATCAGTATTGCCGCTTCTTCCAGCAGTGCGCCCGACGATATGGTCAGGGGATTTTTGGTCATTACCTGGCTGACCTTGGTCTTGGACAGGAGGTACGCTATCTCACCCATGCTGAACGTTGTTGCCTTTGACGGTGAAGCGCTCAATATGTCGGTGTTTGAAACGACCCCGACCAGTTTGCCGTTCTTTACGACAGGAAGCCGCTTAACCCCGTGCTTCGCCATGATTTCATGAGCTTCGGGGATGGTCTGGTCCGGTGAGATGGTATACGGGTTTGTGGTCATCTTGTTCCTGACAAACATAAAACTAACCTCCCAGGTATGCTTTTTTGATTTCCTCGCTTTGCATCAGCTCGCTGCCCGTTCCTGAAAGAACAATGGAACCCGTCTCCATTACATAGGCACGGTTGGCTATCTGCAAAGCCATGCTGGCATTTTGTTCCACCAGGAGGATCGTCGTCCCTTCCCTGTTTATGTCCTTAATGATGCTGAAAATCTCCTGCACGAGGATGGGTGCCAGACCCATCGACGGCTCGTCAAGCAAAAGGAGCCTGGGCCTGCTCATCAGAGCGCGCCCCATCGCAAGCATCTGCTGTTCACCGCCTGATAAAGTACCAGCCGCCTGTTTCCTTCTGTCGTAAAGGATCGGGAACAACTCGTAAACTTTCCTGAGGTCCATGCTGATCCCGTTCCTGTCCTTTCGGTGATATGCACCAAGTTCAAGGTTCTCCAGCACCGTCATTGTTGAAAATACCCGCCGTCCTTCGGGCACCTGCGATATGCCTAAATGGACTCTCTCCATGGCAGTTGTGCCGGTAATGTCCCTGCCTTCAAACAAAACAGAGCCGGATGTAGGCTTTTTCAGCCCGGACGCCGTGCGCAGCGTGGTAGTCTTGCCTGCCCCGTTTGCCCCTATAAGCGTTACGATCTCGCCGTCTTTTACTTCAAGGGAAATACCCTTGAGAGCCCGTATGACGCCGAAGTGAACTTCCAAATCGCGAATTTCAAACATCATTAACAGCCTCCCCCAGGTAAGCCTCTATAACGCGCTTGTTCGACCTGATTTCATCCGGCGTCCCTTCGGCTATGACCATACCGTAATCAAGCACATAAATCCTCTCACATATTTTCATTACCAGCGACATGTCGTGTTCTATCAGCAAAACCGTGAGGTTGAATTTCTCCCGTATCCAGCAGATCAGTTCCGTCAACTGCGAGGTTTCCGCCGGGTTCATGCCTGCCGCGGGCTCATCGAGCAAAAGCAGCATCGGGTCTGTAGCAAGCGCACGGGCTATTTCCAGGTGGCGCTGTTCCCCGTAAGGCAGGTTCCTCGCATATTCGTCCTTTTTGTGATCAAGCTTGAATATCTTTAACAATTCCATGCATTTCTCGGTCAGCTTTTTTTCCTCTTTCCTGTATGAGGGCAAATGAAAAATACTTGCAAAAAAACCATATCCCACGTTCTTATGCATCGCGATCCGCACATTGTCTATAACGGTCAGGTCCTTGAACAGGCGGATATTCTGAAATGTCCTTGCAATGCCGTTCTTGCAGATGTTATATGGTTTTTGCCCTTGCAGCTTTATTTCCTTGCCGTCCCTGTATAGTGTAATTGTGCCGGATGTCGGCACATAAATCCCGGTGAGAAGGTTGAATACAGTCGTCTTCCCTGCCCCGTTCGGCCCGATCAGCCCGACAAGTTCGCCCGGTTCCAGGGACATGCTCACGTTTGAAACGGCCATCAGTCCGCCAAAGGATTTGCTCAGTTTCTCGATTTCCAGTATTGCCACCGTTCAGACCCTCCTCTTCCGTGAAGCAAACATGTCACCCAGCTTGCCGAAGACGTTGAACGTTATTTCCTTCGAACCCATCAGTCCCTGGGGACGGAAAAGCATGATTATTATCAGCAGCAATGCGTACAATACCATCCTTATTTCGGGGAAAGACTGCAGCAGCGTCGAGATCACGGCAAGCAGCACGGCTGCCAGTACCGAACCGCTGATGCTCCCCAGGCCGCCAAGAACGACTATGACCAGCACGTCAATGGATTTCATGAATCCGAAAAGGCTGGGTTCAATAAAATAGAAGGACGATGCATACAGTGCTCCCGCTATTCCTGCGCAGAAGGCGCCGAATGTAAAAGCCATGACCTTGTATTTTGTAGTGTTGATGCCCATCGCGTCAGCCGCGATCTCGTCCTCACGGACGGAGATGCAGGCACGGCCGTGCGAAGAATTGATAAAATTCGATATGACAATAACGGTACCGGCCGTAAAAACAAAAAGCCAGAACCAGTTGACGAATTTAGGTATTCCGCTCAGGCCGGCGGCACCGTTCGTTATTTCCAGGTTCAGGAATATTACGCGTATGATTTCAGCCATTCCCAGGGTTGCAATGGCAAGGTAATCACCACGCAGCCTCAGCGTAGGAAGGCCGACCACGCATCCAACCAACGCTGCCGTTATCGCACCTGCAAAAACGCCCAGCAAAAAACCAGGTATCGTCGGCATCCTTAAAACGATCATGGCGCATAAGTATGCGCCGATCGACATGAACCCGGCATGGCCGAGTGAAAACTGGCCGGTAATGCCGGTGATCAGGTTAAGGCTTACTGCAAGGATAATATTAATGCAGATCGTTGCCAGGGTCACCTGCAGGTAGGCGCTTATGATATTCGTCGATATCAGCAGCTGGACAATGACATAAGTCAGGATAAGCGATATTGCTTTTTTTATTACAGGGTGTTCATTTAGTCTGCTCAATGTCTACACCTTCTCTCTGACATTTTTGCCAAGAAGACCTGCAGGTTTTACTATGAGAATAAGTATCAGGATCGCGTAAAGAACCGCGTCCCTGAACATCGAATTTCCATAGCCCGATACAAAAACCTCGACCATTCCGATAAAGTATCCGCCTATCATGGCACCCGGAATAAGGCCGATCCCGCCGAACACAGCTGCTATAAAGGCTTTGATGCCAGGCGTCATTCCCATAAGCGGATTAATGGAGTTATAATAAATACCGACAAGAACGCCTGCCGCGCCGGCCAGGGCCGATCCAATCGCAAACGTGCAAGATATGGTTGTATCCACACTAATACCCATCAGTTCTGCTGCATCCTGGTCCAGCGATACAGCTCGCATAGCTTTCCCGATTTTTGTTTTCTTAACTATGAACTGGAGAAGTACCATAAGGATAACGGTAATTCCTACTATAACAATTTGCTGCATTGAGACGACAAGGCTGCCGGATTTAAATGTCCGTGCAAGCAGCCCGGTCAGAGGCGGATAAGTGCGCGTCTCTGCCTTAACGAAAAACATGGTCCCGTATTCAAGGAAAAGGGAAACACCTATAGCAGTTATGAGTACTGTGATCCTCGCCGCATTCCTCAACGGTTTGTATGCAATTTTTTCAATCGCCACGCCGAGCAGCATGCATACCACCATGGCGATCAGCAGCGACGGGAGTAATCCGAGGCGGAAGTAAGACATGCAGAAATATCCGACATATGCGCCTATCATGTACACGTCGCAGTGGGCAAAGTTAATCAGCTTGATAATACCGTACACCATCGTGTAGCCCAGTGCTATCAGCGCATATATACTACCCAGTGAAATTCCGTTTATTAACTGTTGCAACAGCCGTTCCAAAGTCAATCCACCTTCTGTAAACAGCCTGATGAGCGCACAACGCTATAGACGTCATGCGCTCTCCGGCCTACCAGATTAACAATCAATTTATTGTCCTGCTAAAACATCTGTAATTTCTGTAACCTAATTGCCGAATTTTTCGGTATTATACTGTTTTCCGTCTTTCAGCTCGATAACGACGACCGATTTTACAGGATTATGGTTTTCATCGATGCTGAATGTTCCGGTTACTCCTTCAAAACTCTCTGTTCCCTCAAGCGCCTTCTTTATTGATTCGCCTTTCAGGTTTTCGGCACGGCTTATAGCGTCGGCCGCAAATTTTGCCAGGTCATAACCAAGCGCAGCGAAAGCATCCGGTTCCTTGTTGTACTTCGCCTTGAAGTTTTCGATGAACTTAGCTACCTTGGGGTCCTGGTCCAGCGAAGAATAATGGTTGGAATAATACACTTTGTTAAGTGCTTCAGCGCCTGCAAGCTCAAGGAGTTTCGGAGAATCGAAGCCGTCAGCCCCGAGAATGGGAACCTCGATACCCAGCGTCCTGGCCTGTTTAATGATCAGGCCTGCTTCCTCATAATAGCCTGGTATGAATATCACGTCGAAATCCTGTCCCTTTATTTTTGTCAAAATACCGTTAAAGTCAGTATCTTTGGAAACATATGCTTCCTCGGCCACGATTGTGCCGCCGCCGGCTTCAAACGTCTCCCTGAAGTTCTTCGCAAGTCCTTTTCCGTAGTCGTTGGAACTGTCCATTATAATGGCGGCCTTCTTTGCCAACAGCTTGCTTAAAGCATAATTTGCCATTGCGGTTCCCTGGTAAGAATCGGTAAAGCAGATCCGGAAGGCATATTCCTTCACGCCAGATTCGTCCACGGTCACGTCGTCAGCCGTTGCAGACCCCGATATTACAGGTATCTTGTTCTGTACAGCGACAGGGATCTGGGCCTTGAACGAGCCTGAAGTGGCAGGACCAAGGATCAGCACGACCTTGTCCTGGGTCATCAGCTTGGTGGCCAGCGTGGTCGCTTCGGCCGGCTCAGACTTTGTATCGTATTTGACAGGGATTATCTTCTTGCCGTTTATCCCGCCGGCCTTGTTGATCTCCTC
>JAKOPX010000225.1 GCA_029778665.1 Bacillota bacterium
GCATTAATTTAAATCAAGGTGCATTACACCTGTTCGTTTCATACACGGACAGGTTCTCGCAAAGGTCGTCAATGTCCCCTTGGTCCTCTCCTGCTCCAGCGTTTTGCTGTAAAAATCACATCCGTCATGTGTGAGTTGAAGCAGCGCAGTGACAGCCCTTATGATATGCTCGTTCACACAGGACTCCCAGTCTCCGAATGCATTTTCCTTCATGATGCCGGCAATCGGCAGGTACAGTTCCCGGTATTTGCTCACTTCGATCCACAGCTTTTTTTATGATAATGATACCATATTTTTTTGAAAAATGCCTTAAAAATAAGCAATGTAGTTGCATAATTATTCTTTTGTGTGTATAATTATTATCAAGTTTATCTTCGGGAAGTGTTCCGTCATGCTGATCCCTGAAACCGACGATGTGGACAAATACCTTGAGATGACTGGAATAATCGATTTCGGGCATGTCCTTGTCGAAGCGGCTGCGGAAAGGTTGAGATCCGAAGCGGAGCGGTTCGCATACGACGGTACGGAGAAGTTTGCACCCGGCGATGCAGTGCGGTTTCCATCCACCGGTGCAGACAGATCTGCATCCGATGCCCATGGGAAATCCGCACTTCCGGTTTCTACCGGGCGGCAGGCCGGATGCCTTGATATCGCATATGCCAAAACCGCGTTCGAATACGTCAGGGATGCATTACCCACTCCTTTGACCTGCTGAGGGCCGGCAGGCCGGTCGCCGGCGTGTCCTGCAGGGCTTCGGATGTATTGGTCAACGGCCACGGAATATGCTATGCGAAATCGCACCTGCTTGCGGCCTTGCTAAGGAGCGCAGGCATTCCGGCAGGTTTCTGCTACCAGAAGCTGCGCTTCAGCGACGAGAGACCGTCGCTGGTCCTGCACGCAATCAATGCCGTATATTTATACAGCCTGGGAAGATGGATCCGGCTCGACGCCAGGGGAAACCACGAAGGAGTCAACGCACAGTTCTCAACCGGCAAAGAGATACTGGCGTTTCCTGTACAGCCGGAACTTGGGGAAGAAGACGGCTTGATTATTTATCCCGGGCCGTCGCATAATGTAATTGAGGCTTTGACAAAATCGAAAACACTGTTTGATCTGATGGAAAATCTTCCATACGAAATCTGA
>JAKOPX010000226.1 GCA_029778665.1 Bacillota bacterium
GTTTATTCCTCAAACATGATGTTCTCCTGAACCCTCTGCAGCAGTAAAAAACGAAGAACTGTCCCCATTCTATGAAAATTGCAGAACTGTCCCCCTCCCCATGTTGTAAGTCAAGTCATTTGATGGTATTATTTACATGATTGTTCAACCTACATTTTTCGTTTTGATTTGCTGTGGAGGACATATGGTATTCTCGAGCCTTGTGTTTTTGCTGAGGTTTTTGCCGGTAACGCTGCTGCTGTATTTTGCAGTGCCGGGGATGAAAGCGAAAAATGCCGTGCTGATAGCGGCATCGCTGCTTTTTTATGCCTGGGGGGAGCCCGTATGGGTAATACTGCTGATCATAAGCTCCGTCATAGATTACATCTGCGGCGGTTTTGCCGGGAAGTATTCCAACACTCCCAAAGGCAGGCTGTTCGTTGTCGCTTCGCTGGTGCTGAACCTGGGACTGCTGGGGTTTTTCAAGTATGGCGGGTTTATCGTGAGAAACCTTAACGCAATTTTCGGGTTCGGTATACCGGATCCTGGAGTCTCGCTTCCGATAGGCATTTCATTCTACACCATGCAGACGATTTCATACACGATCGATGCGTACAGGGGCAAGGCAAAGGTACAGAAGTCGTTTGCCAGGTTCCTGCTTTTCGTGTCGATGTTCCCTCAGCTGGTTGCCGGTCCGATCGTCCGCTATACAGATGTGGAGGGCCAGTTAGAGGAGCGCAGCGTTACCATGCAGGGGATTTATGAAGGGATAACCCGGTTTGTCGCCGGGCTGGCAAAAAAGACACTGATAGCAAATTACGCCGGTTCCGTAGCTGTAAAATACCTTAACGGGGAACTGTTGGGCATGTCGGCCCCGGAAGTGTGGTTTGGGCTTTTGTGCTTTACATTCCAGATATATTTCGATTTTTCGGGCTATTCCGATATGGCTATAGGCCTCGGAAGGGTTTTCGGATTCACGTTTCCTGAGAATTTCAACTATCCATATACGGCTCAGAGCATCACGGATTTCTGGCGGCGCTGGCACATGTCGCTGGGGACGTTTTTCAGGGACTATGTCTATATCCCGCTCGGCGGCAACCGAAGGCTGCAGATGAGGAACATTTTCATCGTCTGGATGCTGACGGGTCTGTGGCACGGGGCAAGCTGGAATTTCGTCATATGGGGCCTGTACTTCGCGGTCATCCTGGTGCTCGAGAAGAAATTCCTGCTCAGGGCATTGGAAAAAGTTCCGAAAGCGCTCAGGGTATTATATTCGTTCCTGCTTGTCATGTTTGGGTTCAACTTTTTCTATTTTGAAGATTTCGGCAGGAACATCGACGCGCTGAAGGTGATGTTCGGACTGGCCGGTTCTGCATTGCCTGCAGTTGAAGTATTCCGTCTTGTGGTCGGTTACCTTCCTTTCATCGCGGTATGCGTCATCTGCTCGATGCCCGTAAAGCGCTTCATACTTGACAGGGTGGAAAGGCTCGGGCTTCCTGAAGGAGTCAGGGCCGCAGCGGCGGCGCTGGGCATCGCCGCGGCATTCATAATGTCGGCAGCCAGCATCGTGAGCAACAGCTACAATCCGTTCATATATTTCAGGTTCTGACCTGTA
>JAKOPX010000227.1 GCA_029778665.1 Bacillota bacterium
ACAGCTTCGTGCATCCCTCCGGGAATTTGGATTTGTAAGCCCTGCCGTCATTGACGCGGACTACAACATTCTCGTCGGACACGGCAGAATCGAAGCCGCCCGCGTGGAAGGCTATGAAACCGTGCCTTGCGTCTTTGCGGAAAACCTGACAGAGTCACAGAAACGCGCCTATATTCTCGCGGACAATCAGCTGGCCCTGAACGCAGGCTGGGATGAAGAAATGCTGTCCGTGGAATTATCCGATCTGCAGGATTCCGCTTTTGATCTCTCACTTCTCGGCTTTGGTGCCGATGAACTGGAGAAACTCCTCGATGGCGGTGCGGATAAGGATGTCAAGGATGACGACTTTGATCTGACCGCCGCTCTGGAGAAAGCCTCCTTTGTGGAACGCGGCGACATCTGGACTGTCGGGAAGCACCGCCTCATGTGCGGCGATGCCACTTCTGCCGACGATGTGAACCTGCTCATGGATGGAAAGAGTGCCAACCTGATTCTGACTGATCCGCCCTACGGCGTTTCCTTCAAAGCCTCAGACGGTCTGACCATTGAAAACGACAGCTTAAAGGGCGAGGAGTTTTACAACTTCCTGCTTGCCGCATTCAAGAACATGACCGACCACCTCGAAAAAGGCGGTGCCGCCTACTGCTTCCACGCGGATACCGAAGGGCTCACCTTCAGGAAAGCCTTCATTGACGCAGGCTTCCACCTCGCCGGTGTTTGCATCTGGGTAAAGAATTCCCTTGTGCTCGGTCGTTCCGATTACCAATGGCAGCATGAGCCAATCCTCTATGGATTTTTACAAAATGGTAAACATCCGTGGTACTCCGACCGCAAGCAAACAACCATCTGGAACTACGACAAACCGAAGCGCAATAAGGATCATCCGACTTCAAAGCCGCTGGATCTTCTGGGCTATCCCATCCAGAACTCTTCGCAGGAAAACTCTGTAGTGATTGATACCTTCGGCGGCTCTGGCAGCACACTCATGGCCTGCGAGCAGCTGAACCGCATCTGTTACATGATGGAGCTTGATCCAAAGTACGCTTCTGTTATTCTGCGCCGCTATGTAGAGGACACGAATGACGCGGAAAATGTGTATGTCGTAAGAAACGGTGAACGGATCAGCTACTCCGAGCTTGCCAAGCAGGTGGATTTTGAGACTGTATAATACACAAATTCCGCGTCTGATATTCGTCGATATTTTACTACAGAATATGCCCGGTATCGCTTGCTAATAAAGGCTTTCAGAGTGATATATGTACGTACCGAAAGGCAAACAGGAAGCCTTCGGAAAACAAAACAAACGGAGGTACATACCATGAAAGCAAACTACAACGTAACCGGAGCAGCAAGAAAAGCACTGGTGAGTGCCATCTCCAACATCACAGGCGACAAGCCCATATACAAGCTCATGCCGACCTGCGCCTATGAAATCGGTGACATCACCGTCAGCAAAGAAGGATGCGTCAGCTGCGAGGATGCTGACAAGCTCGATCGCCTGATGCACAACCTGATCGCAGACGGATTCACACCGGAAACTGCAGACGCTCCTGCTGAAAGCGCCAGCGAAGACGATGCTCCGCAGACAGCAGCCGACA
>JAKOPX010000228.1 GCA_029778665.1 Bacillota bacterium
AAAAACTATTTGTCAGGCTCTATTTATGTTCTCGGAGGAGGTGAGAATTTGAAAGTGACAATGATGGACGCAGCATTAAAATATGCAGAAGCCAATATCCCAGTTATGCCTTTGCACTGGATTTGTGAGGATGGCTCCTGCTCCTGCAAGACAGGGAGAAATTGCGACAGCAAGGGAAAGCATCCGCTATATACCGGCTGGTACAATAATTCCACTATTGATGTTGAGCAAATAAGGAAATGGTGGACGAAAACCCCCAATGCCAATATCGGAATTCCTACAGGTGAGAAATCCGACTGGCTGGTGCTTGATGTGGACGATGGTGGTGATGAAACCCTATCTGCACTTGAGGCAACACATGGAAAACCTCCGGATACGGTTACTGCTGTTACAGGAAGTGGAGGTCGGCACTATGTATTTATATACCCTAAAGGCCGGAGTATTCCTAATAAGACCAAGTTTGCACCGGGTCTTGATACCCGTTCAACAGGTGGACTGATTGTCGTGGCTCCAAGCATTCATGTAAGCGGTAATCGGTATGAATGGATAAAGGATTATTCTCCCTTTGACAGAACCCCGGCAGAAGCTCCGGAGTGTCTATTAATGCTTATGGAAGCGAAGGAATCTATGCTTACGCCCTTTGATAATCCGAATAGAGCGAGCAGCAGTATTTCTGCAACAATTGATGAAGGGAGCCGTAACAGTGCCCTGACGAGCCTTGCCGGAACCATGAGGGCAAGAGGAATGACAGAAGAGAGCATCTATGCGGCATTGCTTGCAGAAAACAACGCAAGGTGCAATCCTCCGCTTGATGAAGCGGAAGTTAGAAAGATAGCGCACAGTGTCAGCCGATATCAGCCAAATCTTCCGGGGAAGAAGCATTACCACAGGACAGACAGCGGTAATGCAGAAAGGCTGCGTGACAGGTTTGGTGAAATCATTAGGTATTGTCCGGCTTTCAAGTACTGGCTGGTATATGACGGATGCTGCTGGAAGAGAGAAAC
>JAKOPX010000229.1 GCA_029778665.1 Bacillota bacterium
CTGAAGTATGGTGTTCCAGATTCGGTGTACTTTGACAATGGGAAACAATACCGGACCAAATGGATGGCGAGGACCTGCTCCAAGCTTGGCATCAGGCTGCTTTACGCGAAGCCATACTCGCCTGAAGCAACCGGGAAGGTTGAAAAGTTCAACCAGACAGTTGACTCTTTCCTAAGGGAGGCGGCATTGAGCAAGCCGCAGACGCTGGATCACTTCAATCAGCTGTTCAATGTATGGCTGGAGGAATGCTATCAGAACAAGCCCCACTCCGCTCTGGAGAACAAGCTGAGTCCGACTGCTGCCTACCAGAGGGATCGAAAGGCATTGAAGTTCCTTGATCAGGAAACTGTCGCGAATGCATTCCTGCACTGTGAAGAACGGAAGGTAGACAAGTCAGGCTGTATCAGCTTTGAGGGCAGGAAGTACGAAGTAGGACTCAACCTTATTGGCTGTACTGTTGATGTAGTTTATGATCCTGCTGATATAGAGGAACTGACTATCGAATATGATGGATATGCTCCCTGGAAAGTGAAACAGCTTGTGATCGGGGACAGGGTCGGCCGTCGCCCGAAACTGCCCGCCTCTATGCAGCCGTTGCCGGCTGAATCTTCAAGACTGCTGGATGCAGCGATGCAGAAGAACCTTGAACGTGAGCAGCGGATAGCTCCTGCGATCTCCTACAGAACAGTGTACAAGGAGGGACGCAGTGATGTTTGAAGAATTCTATGGCCTTTCCAACATACCTTTTTCAAGGGATATTCCGAGCACCCGTATTTATCAGCCAGTAATGTTGGAGGAGATACTGGGACGACTGAACTATGCCGCTCAACGGCAGTTGTTTGCTGTGGTCACCGGCGATTGCGGAACGGGTAAGACAACAACGATCCGTATGCTTAAGGACTCTCTGGATCCGGCCAAATACATGGTGTTGTATCTTGCAGATTCCAAGCTGACACCGAGACATTTCTACAAGGGACTCCTGGCGCAACTTGGCGTAGAGGCGATGTTCTACCGCGGCGATGCTAAACGACAGCTTCATCACGAA
>JAKOPX010000230.1 GCA_029778665.1 Bacillota bacterium
GTAACGACCACGATACTTGAAGTCACACCTCCCGACGACACCCAGCGCAGGCCGCTGGCTCCGACGGATTTCTCCGTGGCAGTGGGTCCGGACGGCGAACTGTTGCTGTCCGACAACAGCGTGACATTTTCGTGGACACACAGGGAAAAGGACGTCATATACCAGTTGGTCAGGACGACCGGAAGGGTCCATCCCATGGCGGAACAGTCTGAATTCGAAAATGATCCCGTATACCTGGGATTCCTTGACGAATATGATCCGCCGCAAAGCGGAAAGGATCCGTCCGACAGGGGCGTCTTCCTTGACCCCGAAGGCGACCCGCAGCAGAATTTTCCCGGGAAATTCACATATGACAGGTCAACGGGGTTATGCACGTTCACAGTTGACCGGGGTATGTTCCCGAACAGGCTCTACTACTTCAGCATCAGGGCCATCAAGGTGGACACCGGCAGAAAACCTGTCACGCCGCCGTCCAACAGTGTCTGGGTCTCCATCCCGGTGACGACGTCGCTCCTGGAGGCGCCGGGCATGCTGGAAGCCGTTCCTGTGGCGGAAATAGGTTTCTTCTGGACAGACACGGACCCTGCTGCTGCCGTGTCGGATTACACGATACATATAAAGGGCCCCGGGGACGCATCTTACAGGGCGCTGTCGAAAGCCCAGGCTACGATCGTGAAGGATCCGGACGGAAAAACGTATTACGGAAGAGTGACGGGGCTGAAACATGGCACTACATATGACGTAAAGGTCACGAAGGGCTCAGGCATAACAGTCTATGAAAAAATGGACTTCATGACCAGGGACGGATACCATGAACTGGAGATAAAATGGATGGGCAAACAACTTGATGATTATGCCGGCTACGAGATCGCCATAATGGAAGAAGGCGGGTCCGAGTATACCGTGCTCACCGCCGCCGACCTGGAATGGTATATCGACAAAAATGGCAGGGTGCAGCCTTACTATACCGAAGAGACAGCCAGGACGGTCAACGATGACAGGCTTTATTATTACGCCAGGATAAAGAGCATGGATGTGACGCTTCCGGGAGGTATCGTCACGAAACAGCCGCTCAAGTCCAATACGCGGTATTACATTAAAGTCAGGGCGAAGAAAAAGGACCCGGTCTATACGGACATAATCTCATATTCGAAATATACCGGGCCTGTAAGTATAAGGACCGAGTTCAGCCAGAAGGATTATGACGACACGGACAGGCGTGAGCGGCAGCGTGAAGAATTCCTCGACAAGATGGAACAGTTCGAAAAAGGGTATTTCTGGAGGATCGCCATAGGCAGCAGCAACATAACCAGCATAATGCTGAAAGGCGACAGGATAGCCGATGCCATGAGGCATTTCCCGGGTGATTCCTTCCTGGTGGATATATCGGAAATCTCGGTCAACATAGAAAGGGATGAGATATACATCCCCGTTGCACTGCTGGAAGTGATGAAATCGCTCAAGAAGAGCCTCATCATAAGGTCTGACGGTACCGAGATCGTCATCAGGCCGTATACGCTGGATGCGGTGTTCAATGAAACTGTGAAGGGCATCAGGGAAAGGCAGGAAGTCAGGGAACTGTACATCAAACTGGACCTCCGGCGCGAAAACCGCACGGACAGCACCCTGCCGTCCGGCATGATACCGGTTTCCGCCGTGAACGGGCTTGAGATCCAGGCGTTGGGATTCTCCATAACTTACGAGGATATGGCGTCGATGTTCCATGACAAGCTTTACAATAAGGATACCGGGTTGGTGAACGAGAA
>JAKOPX010000231.1 GCA_029778665.1 Bacillota bacterium
CTTCCACCTGTCGATCAGTTCAGCTGCCCTGGCAGCGCCTTCGAAGTGCGAGTCGTATATAAACTGGATCAGCGTGACGCCGGATTTCAGCCTGTGCGTATACTCGACCCGGTGGAAGAAGAGCAGCAGTTCTTCCGGGCATGTTTCAATTTTCTCGTACATTATCGAATTGGGCGGGTAGTATTTGCCTGCGAAGCCCGTGCCGGTGGCGACGGACCGGTCTACGCCGAGACCCTTGTGGTCGGCCCTGTGGTACGTGCCCCATGCCGAGTACTCATAACCGTCCACATTCGGGCCGTAATGGTGCCCGGGATTGACCATCCAGCCTATGCCCAGCGGTGTAGTGTAGCTTTCATATATGTGATATGAGTCCAGCAGCATTCCTGTGATCGTATCGATGACGGCAGGATCGCTGCCGAAGGTCTGCATTGTCCATTCCCTTGCTATTTCTTCGGAGTTTAGCCGAGGATCCCATGCAAGTCTTCCGTAGCAGTAAAGGTTGGCCTGTGCCAGGTCGTGACCGGTCCAGTTCATGTCGTCACCGATGTTTGACACTGCAGCTATGCCTGCTGTCAGGCCGCCAGCCGGTTCTGAAAGCAACCGCGCGACCGTGCTCCCGGCGCCGCGGCAATAAGTGTCGAACTCCAGAACGTCCTTCCACATCGGGGCAAGGTAGCACAGATGACGCTGCTGACCGGTGTATTCCTGTGTTATCTGCAGTTCCAGCATGTAATTCGTTTTCTTCAGCCCGCCTATGAGCGGATGGACAGGTTCCCTTACCTGGAAGTCCATCGGACCGTTTTTGATCTGCAGGATAACATTATCGTCAAAGCATCCGTCGAGAGGCATGAAATTGTCATAGGCCGCGTTGGCCCTGTCGGTGGTCCTGTCACGCCAGTCCTGCCTGCAGTTGTAAACGAAGCAGCGCCAGATCACCAGGCCGCCGTAAGGTTTGAGCGCAGCAGCCAGCATGTTAGCGCCTTCAGCATGGTTCCTCCCGTATGTGAAGGGACCGGGCCTGAACTCGGAGTCGGCCTTGACGAGAAAGCCTCCGAAGTCGGGTATATATTCGTAGATCTCAGCAGCCTTTTCACTCCACCATGTCCGTACCCTGTCGTCGAGCGGATCGGCGGTGTCAAGACCGCCCAGCTCGATGGGGCTGGAAAAGTTGATGCTCAGGAAGATCCTGATGCCATATCTGCGGAAAATATCCGCCAGCTTTGCCACATTTGGGAGTTGCTCCTTGGTTATCAGCCTGGTCTCATGCCAGTGAACGTTGACATTGTTCAGGACTATTCCGTTCAGCCCGACGGAAGACATCAGCCGGGCATAGTCTTCGACTCTTGCCAGGTCAGACCTGATCTGTCCGTCAGTGTAAAAAATCGATCGGCCCGCATAACCCCTTTCGATGCTGCCGTCCATGTTGTCCCACTGGTTGAGCATACGGAGCCTGATGGCCGGATTCTCAAGTATATATGGATCCATGACGGATTTGCCGCACAGGATATGCCTTATAAGCGCAAATACGCCATACAGGACGCCTGCAGGGGTCTTTGCCGCTATGACTACAGGCTCGGCATCGCCGACCTTGCAGCGCTTTATGATGTAGCCTTCGCTGTCAAGCCTCAATGCTTCGCTTTCGGAGACATATCCGGCGGAAAGCGTCCCGCCGATGTTTCCGGTATTTGTCCTGTTGCAGTGGCTGCCGGTTTGCAGCGCGTTTCCCTGCGGGATGAGATGCAGCATTACTGTGCCGTCAGGGGAAGGTTTATCAGCCAGCCGAGGCTCCCTGCCGAATATGGCTTTAAGGGCATTTTTCAGTTCCTTTACAGCGACTTCCAGTCCCGGATGCCCCGGGTCGGTGCATATGCTGTCAAAGTACATCCCCTTCAGGTCCGGCTTTTTCCACATGGGATGGTCATATGCAAGCCAGGCTTTATAACTGTTGTGATCATTCATAAATTTATCAGACATGATTATCCTTTCACGCATCAAATATATTCATCAATATATTAAGCAAATATTATCAGACAGAAATAAACCGATCCGACAGAAACAAAACCACAGCAAATACTGCCATGATGTGATTGCGAAAAGCTATGCCCCGCATTGGTTGCACACGATGCACCGCATTTTCTGAAAACGTTGCATGGGATGTTTAACTGGCAGCTGCGGCCTTAATACCTGCCATATTTCTGGATCGCGTACATTACCGCGCGCATGCTTGTCAAAAGGCTGCCGTTGTTGATGGAACCGGCTGTCGAGAGGTTGAGGCCTCTGCTTCCTTTGGCCATTTCACAGTCGCGCCTTACTTCGTCGATAATGGCTTCGATGTCATTGCGCATGAAGGTCATCGGCGACAGGCAGCCGTCTATCCTCGTCTTTGGCATGTATTTGCGTATCTCGTCCACGAGCACCTTCGGGCCGAAATTGCAGCCTGTAAGGTTCAGTCTGCCGAGTATCGGGAGAAGATGACCCATGTCGGAATCTGAATGCTGATAGCGCATGTCTTCAGGGTTCGGGCTGAATTTGTCGAACACGGCCTTTAGTATCGGGTAACCGAAGAACTCATACATCTCAGGCGACAGCAGGCAGCAGTTGTCGTCTGCAAAGCTGAATCCGCCAGGCCGGTTTGTCTCATCATATCCGGCCTCTTCGTCCATGATCGTCGCCATATCGATTATGACCTTGCATATGACATCAGAGAACCTCTTAGCGAGGTCGGGTTCGTCAAGGATGAGGAATATGAGGTTTTCAGCACCGTAGATCGATGTGGCGAGCGTGACGGGACCTCTTATGTGCCTGAGCAGCGGAGGCTTGATGCCATATTTCTCGTAAATGCGCTTTTTCTCGCTTTCCCAGTCAGGCGGAAGCATGAATTCACGAAGGTCGAGCTTCTCCACCCTGTCAAGCAGCTTTTCCAGTTCCTGCGGTGTGCTGACCGAACCTTCCAGCCATTCGGCGACACCGTTGTGTATGTATTTCCCTTCGAAAACTTCGCCGATCCTTTTGACATAAGGGAACTCGGCATCAGGTTCCGGAAGGGTTTCAGGGAGCAGCCTCATCCCTACGATCTTCTCTGCCTTGTCGTTGTAGCGCTTGTTAAGCTCAAGCCTTCTTTCACGGGGTGTATACCCCCACGGGTTGCCTTCTTCTCCCAGTTCGGCAAAGACGCATTCCTCGCTCATCCTGATGCCCAGGGCTACCTGCGGGGCATCCGGACTGAAACAGTTGTCTTTGTGGGCCAGTTCATCGTCTTTCCAGAACTGTTCGAGATCGACATCCAGCTTCATCGGATCGATATTGCTCATAATCATAATCCCCCCGCCGATATAGTAGCTGCTTGCCTGAAAACATTCAATGTAAATTCGGAAGTTTCTTTGCAATTATTATGGGTGTCATTCCAGCGGCATGTGTTCGGGCCAGTCGTACCCGTCATTGTTACGGGGACCCTCTGCGGGACTGCCGCCGGGGACATCCTCGTACAATGAACTGCTGTCCCGCAGTTCCTGCTGCTGTCCGGCACCCTGTCCGTTATCCGTGGAAGTGCCGCCATTTCCGCCAAAAGACCACGGCAAGTCGAACGGATCGGTGAATTCCGGTGTCTGCGGGGCGCCGTGCACAGTGCAGTATTCACCTGCCGGCAGTTCGTACACGACGTCTCTCGGGGCCTTTTCGTTGGGCTTCTGAGGCATATAGGGAGGATCACGCTGTATGAACACTTTCGTTTCAACCTTTTCTTCAGGGCAATAAGGTCCAGCAAGCAGACTGCGGCCCATGGTGTCCTTACTTTCAGTACATACCCGTGCCTGTATATGGACCGTGCAGATGTCATCGTCGCGCGGTTCCGTGCCTTTTATGAAATATTCCTTTATCGTGGCATTGCCTCTCTGGTCGTGCCTGCACAGATCCGTCGCTATTTTGCCGGAATAGATGCAGATCTCTTTGGTTACGATGTCTTCGGGCATCGGGTTGAAATCTTTCTTTGGAAGGTCTTCGTGTACCTTTTTCATGACGGCAGCCCAAATCTTGTGTGCCTGGTACATCTCCTCCGTCTTTACCGGTATGGGCTCGCCGCCCGAGTTGTCATACCCGTACCAGACCGCAGCGGCGTAGTAGGGGGTGTAGCCTACCAGCCATTTGTCGATATTGCTCTGCGTGGTTCCGGTCTTGGCTGCCACGGGCATGCCTATTACTTTCTCGTTGACATTCGTTGCCGCCGTTCCCGGATAAGGGTAAGGCGAATTCTTGCCCTTGGTAACTTCCTGGAGAAGTTCGGTTATGATGAAGGCTGTTTCCTCGCTGTAAACGATCGTAGCCTTTTTGTTGGTCCTGTCCAAGAGGACTTTCCCGTTGCTGTCCTTTACGATTGTAAAAGTAGTCGGTTCATAATAGAGGCCCTGGTTTGCGAAAGGCACGTAGGCAGCCGCCAGCTGCAGCGGATTTATGCCCTGTTCCCATCCGCCAAGGGCCAGAGAGATATATTTTTCCTTTTCCCTGTTGATGCCGACTTTTTTGAGATACTCTATGGAATTGTCCGCGCCGAGCATGTCTCTCCATACTACTGCCGCAACAACGTTGACTGAGTTCTTTATGGCATTGCGAATGGTCGTGAGGCCGTCGTACCTGTTGTTGTAATTGGTCGGGTAAGCCCTCTCGGGGTTTCTGTCTCCAAGCATGTAAACAGCCTTGTCATCGACAACTGTTGCCGCGGTCGCAAGCTTCAGGTCTATGGCCGGGCCGTAGACCGCGATAGGCTTGGCGGTGGAACCGGGCTGCCTTTTCATAAGCGATGAAGAGGCCCTGTTGAGCGTGTTGCTGGCTTCCTTCTTGCCATATCCGCCATAGAGCGCTTTTACATGGCCGTTATGGACGTCGATTATCGCCATTGCCGCCTGCGGGTGTTCCATCTGCCTCTTGGCAGTTTCGTTCACCAGCGGGAAATACGTGTCGTCCATGAACACCGAGTCCATATCGGCCTGGATCTTGGGATCCATCGTTGTATATATCTCGAGTCCGCCGCCGTATATCATGTAATTCGCCATGGTGGCTGATATGTTCATCTCTTCCATCAGGGCATTGCGGACATCCACAATGACCTGGTCGACGAAGTAACTCTGGACGCTGCCTACCTGCTGTGAACTGCTTTTGGGAGCAAACTGCAGGTCTTCGTTGATAGCCTGTTCATACTCTTCCTCGGATATCTTCCCCAGTTCGAGCATTTTCCTGAGTATTATTTCCTGGCGATTCTTTGCGTTTTCACGGCCTTTCTCGGTGAACGGGTTGTACTTGCCCGGGTTATTCGTTATGCCTGCGAGCAGAGCGCACTGGGCAAGCGACAGCTCGCTTACGGGCTTGCCGAAGTATTTCTTTGAGGCAGACTGCACGCCGGTGCAGCTGTTGCCCCAGTATCCAAGGTTCATGTACAGTTCGAGTATCTGCCATTTCTCAAGCTTCTTCTCAAGAAGTACCGCCGCGTAGGCTTCCTGTACCTTTCTCTTGATCGAACGCGTCGTGTTGCCTGTTATGTTCTTTACGACCTGCTGCGTGATTGTGCTTCCGCCGCGGGTCCCTTCGCTGCTTCCGGTGATTATGCTCTTGACGAATCCTATGCCTGCATTTATGACGCCCTGGATGTCGACGCCCGGATGCTGGTAGAAGCGTTCGTCCTCAATGGATATGATGGCATCCTTGAGGTATTGCGGCACTTCCTTGTCCGTGACGGGTTCGCAGTCCATATTGTCTTTGCCGGTGAGCTTCTGTATTATGTTGCCTTTTGAGTCATATATAAGCGTGGTCCTGCTGGACGCCTTGGCGATCAGCTGCTCATCGGTTATGGGCTGCGCCGTCTCGATGTATGCGTAAACGGCGCCGCCTACCAGGCCGACCAGCGCGCACCCGACCGCAAGGACGAAAACCAGGATGCAGGCAATCAGCGTCAATGCAAACTTCTTTATGAATGAAGATTTTGTCTTTTTATTCGGTTTGTCAGTCTTTACAGTTTTTCTGTGTTTTTTTTCCGTGCCGTTGGCAGCAGATTTCTTTCTGAGCTTCATCTTCTCCTCCTTATCAGATCAAACAACCAATGCATTAACTACAGCAAAGCACTGCTGCAAAAGATTAGACTGTGCAGTCTGGCCGACGGTTCCGGCAATGAAAATGCCAAAGTCTATTATAGCATAAATCGTGGCACCTGGCACGCCGGTAAGTTATTGTATCATATGCACGGGTACGAAAACCTGCCGGCCCGGGTAACATGAGCCCATCATGGCAGTTGGCCGGCCTGCCTGGCACCATACTTATTGTTTTCCATCCTGCAATTTTATAAAATAAACTTGTACAGCGACGACACATTCTCGTGGCAATATCGCCAGAGGAGGCAGGGATCTTGCAGATAAAAGCAGGGGAAGTAATCAGGGCCAGAAGGGAAGAATTCAATATTTCCCTTGTGGATTTCGCCAGGCAGGTCGGCATATCGCCGGGATACCTTTCACAGATCGAAAACGGGAAGAAGACCAACCCAAGTCTTGAAGTGATGATGACTATCGCACAGGAACTGGACCTGGATATCGATACTCTGCTTGGCTTCGACCAGGAAACTGAATCGCCTGCGATCAGGATACCTTCTCTGCTGAGGCTCGTCATTGCGAAGGACAGGAACCTGAAAGTCCTTGAAGACAGGGAGGTCCAGAAGAAAATAAGCAATTTGCTGGACCGGGTACTCCAGAGCAAATACCTGTTAGAAGACAGAGACCTGTACGGACTGTTTCTTGAGGATCTTTACATCCAGGCGGAAACCACTCTCAAGCGCTACATGTCCTTAGAGTTACTGAAAAATATGAGAAATCCATGACTGTAACCAAAATGGATCATGCGGCATATTATGAACGTAAAACGATGCTGCATCCGTCATATGCGGAACGATGCAGCGGAGGTGCCGGCATGTTCAGGAACAGCAAACTGTACCGCAGATGGTGGTATGTAAAAAGGCGGAACATCAACAGGATCCGCCTGTTGCTCCGCCTCCTGATCGCATTGCTTATCATGAGCGCCATTTTGCTGTTTGCAGAACTGGGTATACTTGACCGCCTGATGTCACTGTAAAGCGCTCTGTGGATCCGGCCCGGATCATGTGTCGGATCCGGCGCTGCTGCTTTCTTCGTAGATATCATCCAGCACGGTGCTCTTCTTGTAGCCCTTTTTGCGCTTTTCGGGACGCGCCTCGGTTTCCGTATCGCTGATCATCTCGCATCTGCCC
>JAKOPX010000232.1 GCA_029778665.1 Bacillota bacterium
CCTTTCTCGTTTCCGCTAATTTGCAAAACTAAATTCCGCTGTTTATGAATTTGGGGTCGAAATTACTTTTTCAAATGAGACCTGCAAAAGTTATTATTATTTTTTGTCCGAAGCTATTGACACTGCATGCTTATGTTAGTATAATAAGTTTTGTCGGTCCGGACAGGAACGATAAACGCGGTCGTGGCGGAACTGGCAGACGCGTACGTTTGAGGGGCGTATGGGCAACCGTATGGGTTCAAGTCCCATCGACCGCACCAGATAAAAACCCACCTGATGTGCAGGTGGGTTTTTTCATCATATTTCTTTCAGAAAATCCAGCTTGCTGAACTCCCTCTCCAGCCTCTCGCGCAGGTAACGCCTCGTGGTCCGGGCAATTTCGTCGAGTACTTCCCGTGATAAGCCAAAGCTGAAAAGCTCTTTCATTGGCGCGTAAACGATATGCTGTATTGCCCTGGACGCTCCGGCCGACAATGGAACGGCGGAACCGTCGTGTCCGATGCAGGCGGGCCTGTCGCACAGGAATCCACAGTTACGGAAGCTGAATGAATAGTATCTCTCAGGCGCGGCACCGCAAGCCATACAGGCCTCTACATTAGGCGCATATCCTGAAATAGATACTGCCCTCAGTTCAAAAATGCTTGTTATCAGATCAGGGTCCCTGGATGACCGCGCAAGCATATGGAGCGAGTTGAGGAAAAGACTGAGCAGTCTTGGCGCAGGCTGGTTTTCCTGTATCAGCTCCAGTACTATATCTGTGAAATGAGCCGCATATGTAAGTTTTACGACATCATTGCGGATCTCGTAAAAAGGCTCTATCACCTCACAGCTGTTGACGCTGTATAATTCACGTCCTTTATAGAGCACAAAATCGCCGTAGCACAGTACCTGCGAACCGGCAGAAAGCCTGGACCTGGGCCGCCTCCCTCCCTTCACGAGGGCGGATAAGCGGCCCTGTCCCCTGGTCAATATGGTGATTATCTTATCAGCTTCTCCCGTACTGACCTCTTTTACGACAATCCCCTCAGTTTTAAGAAAACTCATTTCCAGATGAGCGGAGCATCAGACGGTTGCACTTAAGCCTCGCTCGTACTCGTCGCAGCTTCGGCCTCGGCAAGTCTCCTCTGCTCCGCCGCCCTTTCCCTTTCTTTTTCTTTTATCTCCCGGTAGAAAATATAAGACTCCAGAATCCCTTTGCTTACAAAAGTATTCCAGGCGAAATCCTTCAGCATTGCAATCCCCCTTTTCCTTATCGTTGGTATGGATGATTGATGAAAAACAGTTCTCTGTTAATAGCATTCTCCAAAAAAGGGGTTGTATACTTGCAATATTTGCAGAGCCGGTGATCCGCCATGTCACTGATAGCCCAGCGTCTTGAGCATGCTGGCGCTGTTGCGCCAGTCAGGCTTAACTTTGACCCACAGCTTCAGAAAAACTTTGACGCCGAACAGGTTTTCCATCTCGACCCTTGCAAGGGTCCCGATCTTTTTCAGCATGGCTCCCTGTTTTCCTATGATGATGCCTTTATGTGACTCACGTTCACAGTATATGTTTGCCTCAATGTCAATCATATCCCTGTCTTTCCGCTCTCTGAAAGAAATGATTTCTATACCGGTGCCATGCGGTACCTCGTCCGATAAAAGCTCCAGTATCTTTTCCCTTATGAGCTCGGCTGCAAGCATTCTTTCCGGCTGATCCGTTATCACGTCATCAGGGAAGTATTTCGGACCTTCCGGCAGCAGCTTTTTTATTTCCTCGATGACTATGTCCGTTCCATCGCCGCTTGTTGCGGAGATAGGGACAACTGCCCTGAAGTCCAGCAGCTGCGAGAAGTTTTTTATCGTCTCAGGCAACTCTTCCTTATTTACAAGGTCTATCTTGTTTATTATCAAAATGACCGGCATTTTAACCGATTTAAGCTGTTCGATTATATAAAGGTCCCCCGCGCCGGGTATCCTGTCAGTTGCCTCCACCAGGAAAAGTATTATATCCACTTCATTTAGCGTACCCTCTGCGAGTTTTACCATGTATTCGCCCAGCTTTGTTTTGGGTTTGTGGATGCCGGGCGTATCTATTATGATTATCTGGCTGTCGTCAGTGTTTACTATGGCCTTGATGGCGTTCCGCGTCGTTTGCGGTTTGCTCGAGATGATCGACAGTTTCTCGCCGATGAGCCTGTTGGTAAGTGTCGACTTGCCTACGTTTGGACGTCCGATTATTGAGACGAATCCGGATTTGAACATATCATACCTCCCTGTATTGTGTCAGACTGTCTATGATAAAACCTGGAACAAAAGCAATGTCACAAGGAATCCGATCACTGCTCCGGCCAGCAGTTCCGGCATATTATGTATTTTACCCTCAAGCCGGCTCTGTACAACAAGCAATGCGACTATTATGAACAAAATCGTAATTGTCGTATTGTTAGTGTAAAGCGCGACCGCTGTCGCTGCTGAAAAAGCTATGGCCGAGTGTCCGCTTGGCATCCCGCCGCTGAATGGCGTGCCTTTCCTGAACACGATCTTAAGGACCAGCACCGCCGCTATCGTAACCACGATGGCGATAACGGTCAGATGCATCGGAGCCTGTTTGATCCTTGCAATGCCTGATTCAAGGCTCGTGCTGACTCTGTCGAAAAATATGAAATAAGCCACTGCAAGCGACAGAACCGCAGAAACGAGTACGGCGCCGGCAGCAGTATCCTTTACAGTCTTCGCCCTGGGATGGTATATCCCGATCAGCGTATCTATAAGCACTTCTATTGCCGTATTGAACAGTTCGCAGATAATGACAAGGGCGATCGTGATGCATACGATGATGAATTCTATCCTCGTCAGGTCGTAGAAAAGAGACAGACCCAGCACCAGTACCGCAGCAATGATGTGGATCTTCATGTTACGCTCGCTTCTGAACGTGGATATGATACCGTTTATCGCGTTATTGAAGCTTTCGATAAGGCTCCTGTTTTTCATGCTCTTCTTAACCCCAGCTCTTTCAGGACAGCCTCCTGCTTTTCCATCATTTCCTTCTCATCCAGTTCGTCCTCATGGTCATATCCCATCAGGTGATACATTCCGTGAGCTGCAAGGAAGGCGAGTTCCCTTTCGAAGGAATGCCCGTACTGCTCTGACTGTCTCCTGGCAGTTTCCACGGATATGACTATATCCCCGATCACCAGGAGGCCTTCATCCGGATCGGAGTCATTCCCGAAATCGTTTATTCTCCCCTTTGTTATATCAGCCATTGGAAATGACAGGACATCCGTGGGCACATCCTTGTTCCTGAACTCGGCATTTATCTGCCTTATTGCCTCATCATCCGTCAGCAGTATGTTCACTTCGCATGCGACCCCGATGCTTTCCTGTTCCAGACATGCGAGTGCAGTTTTTCTGAGTAAGTTTTCATGCTCTTCTGTTATGTCGATATGTGACTGCTCGTTTTCTATGAACACAAGAGTCTCTTCTATGCTCTTAAGCCTTTTGGTTTCCAACTTTTTCAGCCTCCCTGGTTATGCGTGTATCAGTTTCCCGCTGTTTCATCCGGGCATCGCTGTCATCCTGCGCTGCCCCGTTTTCCGCGCCGGAAAACCTCTGCACTGCAGGATCCCATTCCGATTTGTCCACTTGCTTCCTGACTTTTACTTCCGGATACTCCTCCCGCTCATGGAAGTATCCGCCGAAAATATGTATGAAAGATTTCGCGATAAGGTCGAGATCCCTCAGCGTGAGATCGCACAGGTCCAGTTGGCCGTCATCCAGTTTATCCTTAATGATGTTCCTGACGATAGTTTCTATTTTGCCTTCCGTTTTCTCAGCGGCAGACCGGACAGCAGCCTCGACCGAGTCTGCCAGCATTACAACTGCTGCTTCCTTGGTGGCAGGTTTCGGCCCCGGATACCTGTAATCCTCTTCCCTTACATTCTCTCCCTGATTTCCGTTTTTAGCCTTGTGAAAGAAATATGCCACAAGAGTGGTCCCATGATGCTGTTCTATTATGTCCCTGACAGCCCTTGGCACCTTGTACTTCTCAGCGATCTCGGCACCGTCGGCGGTATGGGCGGTGATCACCATCGTGCTGAGATTGGGGGTCATCCTTTCGTGGGGATTCTCTGAAAGCTGGTTCTCCTTGAAAAAGCCCGGCCTCTTGAGTTTTCCCACGTCATGGTAATAGGCGCCCACCCTGGCCAGCAATGCATTGGCTTTTATAGATTCGGCAGCTGCTTCGGCCAGATTGCCCACCATCAGGCTGTGATGATATGTACCAGGAGCCTCGAGCAGCAGCCTCTTCATCAGCGGCTGGTTAGGATTTGCAAGTTCGAGCAGTTTCAAAGGCGTGATTATGTTGAAAATACTTTCGAATATAGGCAGAACGCCTATCGTAAATATCGTCGAAAGCAGGCCGTTGACGGAAACCAGCGCCGAATTGTATGCAATGGTCCGTAAGTCGCTTTTATACATAAGTCCCATGCACACGACGACCAGAGAGTTGATGAGCGCTATTGCAAGGCCTGATATCGACAGCCTGCTCCTCTGGTTGGCGCCGTTGACGATAAAGGCCGATGCAGTACCACCTATTATGGCGATATATATGAATTGCTGATCTCCTTTCGTGATCAGCCATACAGCGAAGGAAAGCAGGACATTCACCATGATGCCTAGCCTGAGGTCAAGCAGTATAGTTATGAGCATAGGCGCTATGAACACAGGGATAAGCAGCGGGCTTACAGGTTCAAGGAACCATGCGGACAGCAGCGTCAGAAGTATAATAACGCACAGCAGGACGGTTTCCTTTGCGCCTGGCATCACATTGCTGCAGAAAATCCTGATGTACTGGATCAGAATAAATGACAACGCAAGCACGACGGCAAGTATGCCTGCCGCGAACCTGTAATCGAACCCTGCCGTTTCCAGCAGGTTCAGTTCCCTGAGCACCTGCAGCTTGTCATCAGTTACGATATCGCCATAACTTATTATCCTTGTCCCTTCAGGTATGATCTGTTTATTTTCCAGTGCCGCCTCATAAGTTTCATTCCTGGCCATCCTGGTCGCTTCCTCGTCTATAACGCAGTTTGGCCTGAGCAAAGCATCTGCCGTGATGGCTCCCATATCTTTCAGTTCCTGCGGGAGATCGCTTATCCGGAACACATTCCGTATGTATTCTGTCTTCTCGGACAGATTGTCCTCATTGACTTCTGATTTCATCACTTCACTTACAGTACTGATAAGCAGGGTTTCAAACCTGTCCATTTCCTCGTCGGTCGCTGATCTCACAAGGTAATCTGCCTGTTCAGCGGATATCCTTATCCCGAGTTCATTCATTTTCACCATCAGGTAATCGGCCGCCTCTTCTCCCTGTCCGTCAGCACCGTAAGCTGTTCCGCCGTTCATGACGGGACTCCGTTCAGACCAGCTGTCCATTTTCTGTCTCGCTGATTCTATAAGGTCAAGACATTCATTCACTGCATTGATTATGTCTATGGGGACATCGTCAAGCCTCACCATTACCGGCGGTACGTTTGCGGCCGCTTCCTCCGCCAGTTTTTCAGTCAGCATCACATTCACGATATCCCTTGGCGCAGTTATGTCATATTTTGAGCTTTCTCCCGCTTCCAGCCTGTACTTTTTCGGCGCCGCCCCGTTTTCGACAATGACGACAGCCGCCAGGACTGTTATCAGGCCGATGATGAAACGCTGTATCGCTTTGTTTTTGAAACCGGACAGCACATTTTTGCGGGATTTCCTATTGACTGCTTTCAAAATGAAGCCCCCAATCAGCCCATGTTCTGGTCATACTCATCATATGCCTTTATTATCCTCTGGACAAGCTCGTGCCTGACTACGTCCTTCTCAGTCAGCCAGATGAATTCTATGCCTTCGACACCCTTAAGTATTTTTATGACTTCCTTCAGCCCCGATTTCTTGTCACGGGGGAGGTCGATCTGGGTAATATCTCCTGTGACGACCGCTTTGGAACCGAACCCGATGCGCGTGAGGAACATTTTCATCTGTTCGGGCGTCGTATTCTGGGCTTCATCAAGGATGATAAATGAATCATCCAGAGTACGTCCTCTCATGTAAGCCAGCGGCGCCACTTCGATCATGCCTTTCTCGAGGTATTTATGATATGATTCAGCTCCCATTATCTCATGCAGGGCGTCATAGAGCGGCCGCAGGTAAGGATCGACCTTATTCTGCATGTCACCGGGCAAAAAACCAAGCTTTTCACCGGCTTCGACTGCCGGCCTGGTCAGTACTATCCTGCTTACCTGCTTGTCCTTAAACGCATTGACCGCCATGGCCACCGCAAGGAAAGTCTTTCCTGTCCCCGCGGGTCCTATACCGAATACCACCGTATTGTCCCTTATAGCCTGCACATATTTTTTCTGACCGTGGGTCTTGGATCTGATGTGCCTGCCCCTGGCCGTCACGCATATATGATCGTCCGAATAGCCGGCTATCTTGTCTGTCATGCCTTCAGCAGCAAGGTCTACAAAATAACGTACCTTCTGCCTCGTAAGTTCTTCGCCCTGCTCGATGACGGAAACCAGCTTCTCGAGGACCGCATAAGCCTTTTCAACATTTCCGCTGTTTCCTGTTATCCTGATGCCCCTGTCTCCTGAAATCAGCCTCACATTCAGGCCGTCTTCGATTATCCTGACGTTTTCGTCAAAATTTCCGAACAGGCTTATAACATGCTCCACCCTTTGGAGCTCAAGTATCTTTTCGAAATCGTCCAATCAATTTCCTCCAATCCGAATAGGTATGCCTATATTTTCGATACATTCCAGAACAGCTTTTGCGGTCAGTTTCCCGTCCTGTTCCGTAAAGTATATGTTCTCACTTATTATTTCAGCCCCTTCAGGGACCCGCCGCAGCGCTTTTTCATACGCTTCCCTTGCCGCCGTTTCCCTCGCATCCTCTTCGCTGATACTGGCTTCCAGTGTCGCGACTTCGAAATGGGTGACGGTCACCCA
>JAKOPX010000233.1 GCA_029778665.1 Bacillota bacterium
CCTTTGTAAGGTACCCCAGTTTCCTGAACTGGTTGCCCATGGCAAACGGCATGTAGTTGCTGCCCGACTTCGAAAAGCTCCAGACTCCTCCCTTCGGTATCAGCCCGGTGCATGCCACGTATTCGCCGTCGGACGTGCTCACCCACCATATCGGGGTATAGAAATTCCTGAACACGAATCCCTCGTTTATCATCTTATACAGCGTCGGAGTCAGTTCCGGGCTCACGGCATACGGCGAAAAGCCTTCCGCAGTGAACATGATCAGGTTGCATCCCTTGAAGATCCCCGTATACTCGTTGGTCGGAGTGGGCTCTACGGAGGAGAAATATTTGTGCATCTGGTACAGCGGATCGCTCTCTCCCGAGGCCATCAGCGCCTCAAAATCTATATCCATCACGTTGTAAGGCTTCACTGGTTCGGCCGGCTCTTCCGGTTCCGCCTGATCATCGCCATCCTGTGAAGGCAGATCGCCCCGGTCATCAGGATCCTGGCTGCCTCCCGGCGTTTCGTCAGGCGTTTTGTCGGACGGGTCCGTATTCCCCGTTTCACCATCCGGTCCTGTTGTTCCTGTCCCCTCGCCGTCATCTGCTCCCGGTTTCAAATGCAGCCTGTTCAGCAGCGCCTCCTGCATCGCGTCCGCCGCCATCCGTTCCAGGTCGAGGCGTACGGTGGTGAACAGTCCCAGCCTGTCGACAGAGAGGTCAAGTGAAAATGCCTCGAAATATATAGTGTTCTGCGAAGAAGGATCGTCACCGGTAGCTGCAACACAGGCGTTCGAACCCGAATAGCTCAATACACAGAAAGCCAGTACCATGCTCAGTTCCCTGATCCCCTTTTCAGGTATCTCCATCTTTCTGCCGTATATCAGCATGAATACAAGCGGGACAAAGAGAAGCAAAATGCCTGCGATATTTTTCAGTATGGCTTCCAGGGCGATGTCCCAGAACTGCATCGCATCACCGGCTCCCCCCACGGAGACCAGCGAAAGCGGGGTCCGGAATATGCAGTAATATACCAGTTGTACGCCATATAAAAGAGTGATCAGACATGTTGCCACGATCGATATCGTTTTCGACCATTTCGAGGAGAATGCTCCCGCAATAAGGTAAATGGCCGTACCGCCTGAAAGAGCGAATATGACGGAAAAGAAGTAGCCTGAAGACAGCCCCCTGAAAAGCCAGAACCTGTACACTGTCTCGAGGTAGATTATCATCATCACGAAAAAGCTAAGAAGCCAGTAATCAGATAATATCCGGCAAATACTTTTAAAGCCCTTTGAATTTCTGAACCTGACTGCTCTTTCGTCATTTTCCAGGAAATCTCCGACTTTCTCCGTCAATCCCGAAACGTACCTGGCAATGGAGCCTGTCGCTTTTGAAAAAATCTCTGCAAGTTTTGTGTCTCTGAACCTGTCTGTTACTCTGTCCATTGCTCTGTCTTTTACTCTGTCTCTCATTCCCGACGTCATAACCTGAAAACATCTTCTTTCTGCAGCACGATCACCCGGAAGGGACCAGTCATATCGTGCAGGTATTCATTTACTAAGGATATATTTTATCAGTTTTATCCGACGGCGGCAACAAATCAGGTATACCGGTCCACAGCCGGGAATTCCGCACATGTCCAGTTATTATTATCACCAAAATGGATGCGCCTTCAGCATCATATTTGAGGACAATTTTTGCAATTTGCCAAAAAGAATGATATAAGTTATATAATCAGTGATATAATGTCATCCGGCGGCATTCTGCCGCCATAACCAAGCAAGGGAGTCCTGCAAATGCCTGAAATCATAGATATACATGCCCACATATTTCCCGGAAGGATCGCGGAAAAAGCTGTTAGTTCCATCGGGAAATACTACGGCATAAAAATGAGTCATAAAGGCACTGTCGAAGACCTGCTCGAAAGCGGGAGCAGGATAAATGTCAGCAAATACGTGGTGCACTCTTCCGCAACTGTCGTGGAACAGGTCCGGGCAATAAATGACTATATTGCCGAAGTCCAGTCGGCCCATCCCGAATTTGTCGGATTCGCGACGCTCCATCCGGGACTCGGGAATGTAGCTGCCGAAGTGGACAGGATAATCGGTCTCGGGCTCAGAGGGATAAAGCTGCATCCCGAGTTCCAGCGCTTCTCAATCGACGATGACGATATGATGCCCATCTATGAAGCCGTAGAGGGCAGGCTGCCCGTACTGATGCACATGGGCGACGAAAATGCGGACTCTTCGAGCCCCGTCAGGCTTTCCAGGGTGCTTGACAGGTTCCCGGGCCTCGTCGTCATAGCGGCGCATTTCGGTGGATACAGGATGTGGGATCTCTCGTGCGAATACCTTATAGGCAGGAACGTATACCTGGATACCTCCAGCACACTGGCTTTCATCAGCCCCGAGCAGGCAACGGACATGATCAGGAAGCACGGTGCGGACAAAGTGCTGTTCGGCTCCGACTATCCGATGTGGGATCACCGGGAAGAGCTTGAAAGGTTCATGGCCCTTGATCTGACCGAAGAAGAGCGGAAGGCCGTCCTTTATGGAAATGCTGAAAAGCTGCTGCTGGGCAGATACTGATAGTTACTGGCGGGAAAAGTCATTGACGGGAGTGCGGAAACACCGGCATGTCATGCCAGGTGCTCCTGCCCTCCCGTCTTTCATGTCCGGGTCTACTTTACCAGGTAAAATCACAGCACTATCTCGCACGGGAATATATCCCTGCCGACGGTGACCCTTGCCTTTTCACCTGCCACTTCTATCTCATATTCGCCTTTGAAACCACTTACGATGATGCTTCCCGTTTCATCGGTCACGAGTTCTGCCGGTTTTGTCCACCACTCATCCTTCACCAGTCGGCGCAGGGCTTCATAAGCAGGCTTGACCTGGCTGTCCGTCGTTACGAGCCCGGACGGCGCTTTCAGCCATCCTCCGTCGGTGAATCCCCACCATGTGATGGATTCGACATGCGGATCAGCAAACAGCGTCCTGTAATGGGTCTCGAGCTCGGCTGCCTGTCTTTCCAGCCCATCCGGCGTCGAAGGCCATTCATCAACGACATAATCGTTCAGGTCAACTATGTGCGGCGGCATCAGGTGGCCTGATACGAGCGTGTTCTCAGTAAAGTGGAGCGGCAGGTTGAACCTGGAATACCTCTCCAGGACTCTCTGCGTCTTCTCCACTCCCCAATAGCCCTGGTGCATGTGGGACTGTATCCCGATGGCGTCTATGGGCACGCCGGCCTCAAGGCATCCCTCGATCAGTATCTCGTACGACTCGGAAGTTTCAAAATCGTTTATGAGGAGCACTGCGTCAGGATTTGCCTTCTTCGCCGCGGCAAACACTTCCTTTACAAGGCGTATGCGGCCAAGTTCCTTGCATATGCGCGTGATGCCGTTGTCGTACTTGTCGAATATGGGCATTATCACGACCTCGTTTATAACATCCCATATATCCACGATGCCGGCAAAATTGGTCACATCGCGGCGTATCCTGTTCAACTGCACTGCCAGGATGTCTCTGTTGCTCAGTTCGAGCAACCAGGGGGCTGTCGCGGTGTGCCAGCAGAGAGGATGCCCTTTCAGCCTGACTCCCCTCTCGGTCAGCCAGTTCGATGCTTTTTTGTAAATCTCTGTTCCCGGGTTGCCCCTTACAGGCTCGAACATTCCCCAATAGAACGGAAGAGTAGTGTAGTTGAAAACTTCAAGGAACAGCCTGAACCTCTCCTCGGCCAGTTCCCTGTCCCTGTCCTGCAGCATCCCGTTGGCATAAGGTATGATGCTGAAATCGGTGCAGCCGAACAGGAACTCGTGGCTGACCTGTTTTACGGTCACTTTCTGGTTTTTGACCGGTGTTTTGTCCTTCCCCAGGATCGTTACCTTTCTGGATCCTTTCCGATGTTTCAGTGGATCGTTGTGCACTTCCGCCATGATCGCCCCTCCTGACTGTTTTATATTTCGATGATAAACCGTGGATTCCGGACCGGTCCTTGCGGTTCCGTGAACCGGTGACCCGGATGATCCGGCGGTTCAACCCCCGGCTATTTAAGCAAAACACCCTTTATCTGCTTGTCCAGGCCGCGGATAAAAGCCTCCCCGTCCTCTGCGCTGCCTGCAACATCGCCGTAATGCATCGGCACTGCGACTGCCGGCTTTATGATGTTGGCAGCCCTGGCCGCTTCATCCGCATTCATCGTATAGGTGCCGCCGACAGGCAGGAATACTGCGTCGGCCTTTATCGACTCCATTTCGGGGATAAGGTCCGTATCTCCCGCAAAGTAATAGTCCGCACCGTCGATATTCACGACATAGCCGACCCAGTTTTTGTCCTTTTCGTGGAATTTCTTGCCGACGTTGTACATCGGGACAGTAGAGAATTTTACTCCGCCGACCTCATAGCTTTCCGACGGCCGTACTGCGGTCACGTTCCCGAAGCCTGCATCCGCCAGCAATGCGGCGCTGCTTTCAGGAGCTATGAAGGCAGTATCCTCCCTGGCAAGCTTCCTGATGTCTTCCACCGAAAGATGGTCGAAATGGTCGTGCGAAACGAATATGAAATCTGCGTCCATCGGCTCCCCTTCGATTCTGAACGGATCGAAGTAAAAGACTTTGTCCCGCTGAATGCGGATCGTAGCGTTTTTCATCAGGCTGACGCCTTTCAGCAAAGCATCTTCATTTCCCGGATTCTTCACCGATATCGCCTCCCTTATATTCAATTATAACTCATTGTTCAAGGAAAAACTTCCGGTTGCAGAAAATTTTCCCGCCGGAATGCAATGACCATCTGCAAAAGGTGCCTGAAATATTTGCAGGAGTTGGCACATGCTCACTGTACAGCATCCTTGTCCGTGAGCATATAGTATTGGATAATGCTGTACATATCGAGCAGGCCTTTGGTCTCCTTGGATGGCTTCTCGGTAAAAGTGTCCTTTTCCTTTATGAAACGGCTGCTTATGACCGGGATCTCCTTCCTCAGTTCAGACAGGTAATTGAAATAATTGCCTCCGTTAAGGCCGACTGACTCAAGCAGTTCCACCGCAAGATAATTGACGCTTATTTGCGGGCCCTGGCCTTTTTTCACCGCCACACCATTTTCAAGCAGCAGTTTTTCCGCAGATCCATTTATCAGAATGAAATATGGCGTTTCATACTTGTTCAGGTACTCCTGCAGGGACCCGTCCGGGTCGATGCCGAACCCCAGTGCCCTGTATCCGACGTCATTTTCGCCAAGCCACGGCAGGTGGTCGGAGAAATAGATGAATACGACCGGCTCCTCCATCTCCATTATCGAATCGGCAAGCCATCCAAGGGCTCTGTCGCAGCGCATCAGCCCGTTAAGGTAATTGTTGAGGATATTGTATGTAGCCTCGTCCATATTTTCGCTCTTTTTCAGTATCTGCGGGTAACCGATGTCTTTCTTCGAATACGGGCCGTGGTTGTCTATGTTGACCACGAACTGGAAAAACGGCCTGTCAGGTTCCCTGCCCAGCTGCTCCCTGAATTTCTCCAGCAGGAACTCGGCAGTATCCTGGTCGGAAATATATCCATGGTTTATCTCGACATTCCCCAGGTCCATATCATTTTTGAAATAGATGCTGTCAAAGCCGAAAAACCTGTACACGTTGACCCTGTTGTAAAACCATGATTCGCCCGGATGGAACGCCATTGTGGCATATCCGTGCTTCTCCAGGACCCTTGCGAGCGAAAACGTGTCATGCCTGATGTAGTAGGAGTACGGGCTGGTCAGTTCAGGCATGACGGGCATGGAGTGGCCTGTAAGGAATGAAAACTCGGTATTTGCGGTGCCTCCTCCGAAAACGTTCGTCACGATCCTTCCGTGATAGGCCATCTGTTTTATCCTGTTGAAGTTGGCGAGCGGGTCATACCCTTCGTTGAACTCAATGCCGGGTATCCTGTCCATATCGTAAAAGGCCTCCCCCATAACTGCTATGATATGGGGCTTCTTTCCGCTGACTTCAGGCCAGCCGGGCTTGACGTACTGAGACAGCCCGGATTTAGCCAGTTCCCTGTCATAGCCTTCCGGCTTAATGGACCTGTAAGCTCCTGTACGCACGAGGAACGAGTACATGAACCCCCGGGATTTGTAAAGGTTGACCTTCGAATATTCCGAACCATCCACCTTGAAGCTGTTATACAATTCCGTTTTTTTGTAGATCCCGAAAAATGAAATCAGGAACAATACCACAACGGCAACGGCCCCCGCTGTCCTCACAGGCCATTTCAGTTTCTCCGACCTGACGAAAACAAACAGCAGCACGGTGAAAACGATCCAGAAAACCAGGCTCAGCACCGTTATCCTGTCAAAGGGCAGTTCGGTCACCCTGACTACCGTGGCAGCTTCCGTCCCAAGCAGGATGTCCGCCGGCAGGAAGGGTTCCTCCCTCAGTTCCATCATGAAGCGGTTGACAATGTGGGCAATAATGTACACCCCGCCGCCAATGCCGAACGCAAACCAGTGCCTTGAGCTCACATGATAAAGCAGCAGCATCAGGAACAGCAGCGGCAGCATGTTCAGCAGGAACAGCAGCGGAGAACGGACATACCTGAGGATGTTGCGGATATCCACAACGTCGGAAAGCAGTATGCCCAGAACAGACAAGCCCAGTGAAAAAATGAGAACTGCCAGCAGATTTATGTAATAGTTTCTGATAACGATCCTATGTCCATCCCTGTAAATCAGCGATTTTTCCGTCAC
>JAKOPX010000234.1 GCA_029778665.1 Bacillota bacterium
CCGCCGGTAGGTGATCTCTTCCATGATTGGCTCCGGCGCTGATGGTTTGCATTCGGCATCGGCTTCGTTGAAAAGCTGGAGCTGGTTTTCGTCGGTCCGCTCGCTAAAGCGGCCGAAGTGGCACTTCTGGCTTATGGTCGTGTAATAAAAATGGGTTTTTAAGGATGGCCTTAAAAACCCCGTCGTTATTGCCTTGGCATAAGACTGCACTCCTAATACAATCACACGATTGAACATAAATTCTGTAAAGGTGTGTGCAAGAACTCCTGACCTAGGGTGCAGAAATTCATAGGGGTGTGCAAAGCCTTACAGTAGAATATTATAACGTATAAATGAAATTTTACAAGGGAACGATGTAGATGTAGATTGATTACGACTGGAGGCTGGAGTCCAGAATTAAAGAGCTATGCTCCGCTCTGTGCCGTCTTTCAAGATAAAAACAAAGTTATGATTAGAAGATTCCTGTACAATTACTTTATCAACTAAACTGAGCCAGAGGTTTTCATTAAAGTCCATTTTTTCCCATTTGAGTTTACCTAATGATTCTATGAAATGCTGGCAAGAGAAGCGGCGTTTCTTCATGTTCTCTATGCGTTCTTTTAAACTTTTTGATTCCGTAACTTTCGTCTCATAATCACGAATCAACGTTTCATATGCAGCAAGCTCTTCTTCATTATCGCTGGCACGTTTGGCTCGTTTTGCGAGTTGCTCTTCAAGCTGTGTATAAAGCACATCAATACATTTTTGAAAGCTGTCTTGTTCTTGTTCAAGGGAAGTCGGATCTAGGACCTTCGCAATAATGTTTTTTGTTGTTATCACGATAGTTTCTTTATCGTAAATCAATTCGCTTACCATTCTTATAAAAGCAGCCTGTATTTCATCCTCTAGCAGGTGCGGGGTATGGCAAACCTCATTGCCTACATATTTTTTGCCACATTGCCAAACGTAGCGCTTATACTTTGAGTTTGAATGCCAGACTTTCCTGGTAAAAGGTTCCCCGCAGGAAGCACAGATGATTCTTCCAGAGAAGAAATTTACAGAGGAACCACTTTGTTTGCTCTTGTTTCTGCATTCAATCTCATGCTGAACCAGGTCAAAAATTTCATCATTCACAATCGCTTCATGGCTGTTAGTCACATAATATTGAGGCACTTCGCCTTCATTGATTTTTTGTTTCTTAGTCAAGAAGTCAACAATGAAACTCTTTTGTAAGAGGGCGTCACCTTTATACTTCTCGTTTTGTAGGATGCTTTTAATCGTGGAACTTGACCATTTCGTCTTTCCACGGGGCGTTTTAATATCTTCTCGAGTCAGACTCCTTGCAATTCCGTTATAGGTTTGTCCCTGAAGAAACTCCCGATAGATTCGGCGCACAATTGCTGCTTCCTCTGGAATAACTTCCGGCTTGCCGTCTTCGCCTTTTCTAAATCCTAAGAAAGATTTATACGGCATAGATACTTTGCCGTCAGCGAATCGTTTGCGTTGTCCCCATGTAACATTTTCGGAAATGGATCGGCTTTCCTCCTGTGCCAAAGAACTCATGATCGTAATCAGCAATTCTCCCTTTGCATCATCTGTCCAAATATTCTCTTTCTCAAAAAATATGGTCACTCCATATTCTTTCAGTTTTCTGACATTGGAAAGTGTATCAACAGTATTTCTGGCAAAACGTGATACGGACTTTGTAAGGATTAAATCAATTTTTCCGGCTAAGGCATCTTGAATCATCTGTTGGAAGCCCTCACGCTTTTTTGTCATAAGGCCTGAAATACCTTCATCCGTGTAGACCTTCACAAATTCCCAGTCAGGGTTTTCTTGAATATATTTTGTGTAATAATCAATTTGTGCATCGTAGCTATTGAGTTGTTCATCTTCATCAGTAGAGACTCTGGCATAAGCAGCAACCCGACGCTTTTTAGGTTTCAGTTCTGCTTGAAACTTACTCTTCCGTATTTTCTTTGGAGGAATGACGGTAACTGTTTTAACTTCCACGACGTTCATGCCTTTCTTTTGTTTTCTGCGCCGCTGTAGCTCTCATCTCTTTGGTCCAACTTTCACTGCGGCTTCTGTCTGCCCAAAACACTTCCTGGCTGCTATGATCGACAAATTCAAAGATGAGACGATTCCCGTTATATGCCGTGATAGAAAGGACTTTCGCTTCAAAGACTGTTTCATCAAAAACATCCAGACCTAAGACCTGAGCAGAGATATCAATGAGCGTTGATTCTGGTATCTGTTTTGAACAACAGCCTCGAAGACCGTCTCTCTTATAGATACGACAAATCCATTTGTATATGCCACGGTCATATTTGCGGTTAAACTTTGCACTGCATTCTCCACAAATCACTTTTCCTGAAAAAGCAGTCTTTGTTCGCACACGATGGTGATGGCATCTGGATGATTTTTGCTTCTGTGCCTCATCAAACAATTCTTGAGAAACAATCGCCTCGTGACTATTTTCAACATAGTACATAGGCAATTCACCATTATTTCTAACTTGTTTTTTCGATAAGTAGTCTGTCACGAATGTTTTTTGAAGCAAAGCATTACCTGTATAAAAGACGTTATCCAAAATTTGGTTGATACGATTGGTTTGCCATTTGGCTCCGGATAGCGTTTTAATCTCTCGCTGATTAAGATCCCTGCAAATTGCATTAGGTAAATCACCTGCAGCAATTCTGGTAAAAATTTCTTGAACAATTTCAGACTCTTCAGGGATAATGATTGCTTCTCCGAGAACAATATTGTAACCATAAACTCTTCTCAGTTGAGCAAGTTTTCCTTCTTTATAACTTTTACGAACCGCCCACTTGACGTTATCGGAATTCGATTTGCTTTCGGCTTGAGCAAAGGAAGCAAGCAGTGTGAGCATCAACTCGCCGTCACTTGACATCGTGTTAATATTTTCTCGTTCAAAAAGAACAGCAATACCAAGTTCTCTTAGTTCACGAATCACATTCAAAAGATCAACGGTGTTCCTGGCAAAACGAGCGATGGCTTTTGTTAGGATGATGTCTACTTGTCCCGCTCTGCAGGCTCTGATTAATGCTTCAAAACCCGGTCTCTTCTTCGTTGTTCCAGTCTTAGCACTGTCAGAAAAGATACCTGCAAACTTCCAAGTAGGATTGGCAAGTATTCGGCTACGATAGTAATCAATTTGTGCTTTTAGTGAGTGTAGCTGTTCTTCCTTCCCAGTCGACACTCTTGCATACGCTGCTACTTTGCTACGCTCAATAGCATCCGGTTTTTTTACAGGAATTTTGATAATATCCAAAGTACGAGCTCTCCTTTCCGCTTACATGTTTGCTCTAAAAGGCTTTATTATCCAGTCAATTCGAAGCAATAAACCGTTAAGTTTTCTTGTGCTTCATAGCTTTTTATCGACATTGTTCACAACCTCCAAACCGGTGATAGGCGGAGCAAACTGGTGAAGGAGCTCTCGTTTTACCTTGATGAATTCTGGCTCGGTTAGTAAGCCCTTTCTAAAAAAGATAGAACAAAGATAAAGGGCAAGTTGATAATTCTGTTCTTTTTCCCAAGATTTATTCACAGCCATCACCAGCAAAGCGAAATTTGATGTAACAGCTATGCGAACAGAATTTTCTCTCTTTGCGTCCTTTAAATTTCTTGCCACAGTACAAACAGACTTTTTCGTGGCCAGTACGCTTTAATCGACGTTCTTTTTGCCACCATGCTTGACGACAACTATCAGAACAGAAGCGCTTGACCTTGCATCCAGGCATCTGTTTTATAGATTCACCACAATTAGGGCAGACACGATTGATAGGCTTTATCGTCGGTACGTAATCAGCACCCAGTCCATTTCTTTGACAAAAGGACTTTACCGTGTTGAGTGAAATATTATATCGGGTGCTGATTTCGCGGTAGCTAAGGCCTCTGTCACGACCTTGCCTTATTTTTTGTTGCTGTCCCATATTTCCACCTCCTGCTATAAGCCAGGAGAGGAAGCAAAATCGGACGCAAATAAAAAAGCCCTGTAGTCCAAACTTCAGTAGCTTGAACCACAGGGCAAATTTTGTGCTTAGATTTTCTTCACTCCGTCCAGAGGAACCCAGGATGCAATGCCGTCCGGCCAGCCGAGCAGGACTTTGTCCTTTTCAATCTGTGAGACGGTATGCGTCCGCTCCTTGACCCAGCCGGGGATAGTCTCTCCGGTTGCATAACGAGAAGCCGTGATTTTTACTTTGTCACCCACCTTCAGAAAGGCTGACACAGGAAGTTTCAGCTTCTGCCCGGCATAGATGACATTCGAGGTCAGGCCATTTAAGAGCTTGATTTCCGGATAGCGGCTGCCGTCACCGAGATAAGTTTTAGCAATCTTCCAGAGACTGTCGCCGCTCTTGACGATATGAACCTGTCCGGTTTCGGAAGGCTGTAAAGCTTCTTCCCTTGGATAAATCTTCGAGCCGTTCTCGGCAAAAACGAAGTAGCCTTTGTTCTCGTCAGCTTTTTTCTTAGCATTGGCAAGTACCCTATACGCACCGAGCTGACTATTCTTATCCGCCCAAGACTTGCGTACTCGGTAGTAGCCTTCCGTAAGCTTTGCCGGATAGCCCTCACTTGGAACAGGCTTCGGCTTTTCCTCGTTTCCTGTCTCGCTCATCAAGAGTTTAACATCACGTCTGAAGTCATCCATGTTCTTTCCAAAGCGTGAGAACCAGTGTCTCGGGTCGCCGTGATTGGAAGCAATCCCGCGCTGATGTCCCTCATAGTGGCCGATGATTACGCCGTCCTTCATGGGATCGAGTTTGTACAGTTTACAGAGATACGCGCAAAGCTCCGCCGCTTCTTTCCAGACAGCCTTAAGATAGCTTTCGTCATTCAGACCGTCTTCGCAGATCTCAAAGCTGGTGTGGGTATTGTTCGCCGCACCGCCGGCGTGCCAGCCCCGGTGATCCCAGGGAAGCGTCTGGTAGGTGGCGATTGTGCCATCCTGTAGCTTCCCGATAAATCCATGTACACAGACTTGTCTGTCCATCGGCTGGTTCCAGTGGTTATTGTATTGATTCTTCCCGAGCTTACCGTCATCAGGGCCGACGTAGCGTTTCAAGTAGGGATTGTTTGCACCCGTCGAGTGCACCATAATGCCCTGCACTTTAATCTTTTGTCCTGCCTTGTAGCAGGCGTTTTCCGTGAAAATCAGTTTATTCAGATTCATCTTTGTCCTCCTCATTAATTGCTTCCAGCATATTTTTCAGAGCCTTTGGAATCGGCAGTCCCAGATGCGCCGCATTTTCCAGAATGGAAATGCCCTCGTTAGAGAGATAGAAAAAGATGACGGCGGTTCTGATGGCGCTGCCGTCTTTTAGAACAGCGGTGTCGAGGATGTTCCCGATACCGACCAGTGTGAAGATCAAGACCTTTCTAGCGATTCCTTTAAAACCAACTTTGCTGGAGAGCTGTTTGTCTTCAATGGCGCAAAGAACGCCTGTGATGTAGTCCACTGCAACAAAGGCAATCAGTGCAAAAAGAAAGCCGTCCAGCCCTCCGATAAACCAGCCGACAGCTCCTCCTACAGCGGTAAATGCCGCCTGAATGGCATTCCAGATGTGTTTCATGTTGAAATCCTCCTTCCAAATAAAAAATGCCTGCACATGGGCAGACACTTTCTTTCCGTGATTAATATTTATTTGTTTAGTTTTGCTTCGGCAGCCAGTCCCAGAGCCTTAAGTCCTCTTGGCCTAGTGACCACATACACGTTCCTCGAAGTTTCCAGCGATAGGCCGCCTCGTTCATCCAGTAGATGATGCTGTCCACATCCTGGTAGTAAAGGATGGAAAAACCATCCGAGTCGCCAAGAAACAGCCGTGATATCCAGACGTTGATATCCCTCGGGATAATCTTTACCGGATAGTCGTGTCCGCAGATGAGATTCAAAAGGCCGGAGTGAAAGAACTCATAATCCAGAGAAATCTCCTCCGTCCTGGTCTCGTGCTCCTCGATATCGGAATCGACTGTAAAAACCTGAAACTCCTCATCCCAAGTAACGCCCGTCCGATTGATCCGCCCAAAGCTCGTAAAGCTTCCGTCCGGCATCTCTACATCAAAGCGTTCATAGGGTTCGTAGGTATAGGCATCACCGACCCGAAAGAGCTGGCAGTGGACAGGGCTGTCCGAGCGAATTCCGGTAAAGCCGCCCGGATCAGATACAGCCGACTGAAACCGCAGCGACTTCGATGCGCCCGAATAGACTCGGACGTTATTTCCACGCTTTCGCATCTCAATCGTGTAGACATAAGGAGACGCCCTGATCTCTGCTTCCGACGTCTTTTCAAAAGAGGTCGCAAAGGAATCTTTAAGGACAGAGCCTTCATACAGTTCCACAGCCTGTGCATCATAGTTAAAGCAGCAGAAGAGATCCCCAAGGAAAATACCTGCCCTGCCTGTAAAGCTTTCAGGAAAAATCATCTGCGCCCGAAGGTGGAGGTCCGTGAAAGACCCATACTTCAAGGCAAGCCGTCCGTAGCCTTCAAGCTGCGAATACGGTCTGTAGCTATCTTCCTCATCTTGCCAGACGGACCACTCGCCATCAAGCACCGCCCAGTAAGAATCAGGCAGCGGCGGGTCATCTCTGAAATCCTCATACCAGATAAGAGCGGAGTCTGCCTTTCTTCTAAGCATTTCAAAGGTCAGCTTAAAGCCTTCTCTTGGCCCTAGCATCACACCGTCGATATCTTTGAATTTTCTCGGCGAGAGCAGGTAGTCTGCTGTGCCGCAGACCGTACTTTCCGTAAAGCTTCGGCAGACCTTAAAGCCATAAACCTGAACGCCCGGTGCGGATACGGATACCGTCAAAGTGTGAGATCCCGCCGAAAGCGACACGCCGCTCCATGCTTTTTTCCAAAAGGTCGTCCGCCAATAAGGCCACCAAAGCCTCGTCTCTTCAAAGAGATGGCTGCTGCCGTCCAGTGAAAGGTAAAGACTGTTCTTGTCCCAGAAGGGAAAGCCGATATTCACGGCGATGTCATAAACACCTGTTTGATCTATCGTGAAGCGGTAGCTTGCACTTCCGCCGTCGCCCAGCGTTAGCATTTTTTCAGAAACCGAGACAACCCCCGAATAGCTGTCCGGCATGGCGTTTCGTTCCACGACAATACCCTCAAATTCTTTCTTTTGCGTCTTGCCGTAGGATGTCAGATAGCGCCGCCTTTTATAGACCTCACTCATCAAAGGATAGTTGTAACTTTCTGCGTCCTGCCCCTCCATGTAGTCATAAACGTGTGGCAGTGCCCAGGGCACCTTGTTGTAATCATCCCAGTAGGCGGCAATCGGTATCTGAGGGGACGGCGGGTCCGTCTCCTTAAACTGATAAAAGCCCGTCATCCAGTTTTTTGCACCGTAATAGGTATGCGATACACCTCGGTAATATTCCCCTAAGTTTTCCGGTGTATCGTAAATTTGCCAGTTCCAGCCATAGGCGGGAATGCCAAGATAAATCTTACCGGGCGGCATCACAGCGAAAGCATACTCGTAGATACCTTCCAGCCAGTCACGGGGAGATACGGGACCCGGAGCAGAACCTGCCCAGGCCATACCGTAGCTCATGATGGATGCCGTATCGCAATATGGAGCGAGGTCAGCATAAATGCACCAGTTCTCGCCACCGACCGAACCATCCACCGACGTCATGCCGGGAAGACAGATATTAACCCGTTTTGCGGCATTGTAGTTTTTCACCGTCTGATAGATATTTTGAAACATGGCTGTTGACTTTGGCGCAGTGGAATAATCACCGCCGCCTTCCAGGTCAATGTCCACACCGTCACACCAGGGATATTTCTCCATGATGCGGACAAGCTCAGATAAAAACATATCCTGCGCACCGTTTGTATTTTCACGGATGGTACGGAAGATGGAGTTATAGCCGTCGTTAGCTACGGTTAAAAGCCAGCGGATATGTGGCCATTTATTGACATAGGTCATCATGTCGGAGATCGCGACACCTGTCTCGTAGATTTCGCCTGTGGCTTTGACTTTAAAAGAAAAAAGACCGATCTGACTAATACGGTCTCCATACTTTTGCAGTGCTTCCCACATGCGGGCATTGCCCATGAAGGTCCAAACCATGACCTCACGGCCCTTTAAAATTTCCATCAAAAATCACCTCCGTCCTCCATTTCCTGCAGGGTAAAAAGCAGCCTTGCCGACTTTTTCTCGCCCACATCCACGATGTGCTTGGAATCCCAGGCAGCGCTGTACGGATAAAAGCCCTCCTTTGTGAAGGGCTGACCGTTTTTTGTTGCGGTTCGGTTAAGCGCATCCACTTCCAGCTCGTCTCCTGCCAAAAGTGCTCCTGGAAAATGTGCCCACTGTCCGCCCACGCCTTGAGCGATGGTCACGCTTCCTTCTGCGAGGTCGGTCTTCGGATAGAGCTTGATATCAAGTCCCGCTGCGGTCTTGCCGAGGTTAAAGAGAACCAGCGTTTCTTTTCCTCGGACGATGGCGTTATACCAGACCGGCTCACGCACGGCACCGTCCACGCTGTGTTTTTTCAATAAAGTCTCCGTATGTGGCAGAAAGCCTGTCAGTCGGTCGCCTTCCTGGAGCATCAAGTCCGTTAGCCAGACAATGCCTGACATATCTTTTAAGATCGGCTTTATCGTGACCGAAACCACTCGGGACTCGCTTTTTTTATTGACGGTTTCAGAAAGCCTGTAAAATTTCTGCATACGATCACCTAACCGTCAAGCGAAAAGCGGATCTCCGAAGGATGTCCAACCCAGCCAGTAGCGACCGAGCCGCCCTGAAGCAGGAGATCGGTCACGAGGATTTTCCCCGTGCAGTTAGAGATAAAGACCCGCACCGTGATAGATTTTAGTTTCGAACGGTAGCCCTTCGGTTGAATGGTATCTTTTGCCTTTCTGAAATAAGCCATATGCTACCTCCCTAATACAGGTCAATAAAGCGCGTTTCCGTGCTGCCATCCTCGTACTCGATGACCACCTCCACGCCGACCTGAGAAACATCTGATAGTTTTTCCAAATTTTCCGAAGCGATGGCAAGAGAGAGCGTGTAGCTCTTTCTGTTGGAAGGATAGACAGTCTGTGCCATCCACTTCGTAAGTCCCGGCGTGCCCTCCGCCTTAAAGGCCGCTGTGCCGGAACCGCCCGTTTCTGCGACCGCTTCAAAGCCGGAGTTCGTCCAGTTTGCCATGCCGTCGTCGGCGCGGGAGTTTTTCAGATGATTGAAGGGCACCATATCGGAGATGTTGCCACCTGAGAAAGCACCTGCGCCCTGCAGCGAATCTGCCACGGTTTCAAGCCGGCTCACAGATGAACCGAGGTTCTTTAAGGTAGTGGATAATTCCAGCACCGTGTTCCAAGGCTCCTGCAAGTTGTACTCCCGACGGACTATCCTTGTTGTGACGCTGAGTCCCAGTTCCTTATCCTCCACCCGCACATAATCGCCAAGCGACCAGGCTTCGTGTTCAAAGCCTGTGAGGACGGATAAGTCCATCGCATTTAAGACATAGGAGACCTTCGGCTTGGCATACAGCGCCAGCCGCATGGCGGTATACTCCTTCATCTGATAGGGGTTCGTAAAGGAGGACAGGTCGAGTGAAGAAATGCGGATGTCATTTGTAAAGGTGAAGTCTTCCAGATAGGGCTTGCCGCCGTTGATATCGGCAAAGGTCAGTCCGTCCTGCCCTGTGGCATAAAGTCTTGTCACCAGGCTTCTCGTGTCCACGACCCGCTTGATGCTTTTCATATTCTTCTTGTAGGCAAATAGCGCGCCTGAGTCTTTGCCGCTCACCGTAAAGAGGTGCACCAGCCTGTTCGGGCAGTCAAAGACGAGGTCTCCGCCGTGGAGATCTGCCACCGCCCTCAGCACCGAGAGCGCATTCTTTTCCGTAGAAATCCAGGTGCGTTTTGTCCTGACACCCACCGTGCCGACACTCCACTCCGTGCCTTCCAGGGCAAAAGCCATCGCCGCTTCCGGTGTCTCTGCGTCAAAGCTTTTCTCAGGCTTTCTGATGCTGACATTTAAGTCATAAAACTCGGCTTCTGCATAGACTTCCGTCACCGTGCCGCCCTGCATATCTTTAATGTCGCTCACCGTACGGATTTTATAGATATCATCCACGATCTGGATCTTCTTTTCATTCTCCAAAAAGCGGCGCTTGGCATCCCGGAATGGGAGCTTGAAAGAGAGCGTATCTTCGCCGTTGACCTCGCCTGTGACGATGATCTCGTAGGCGTTTTCCAGCACCGCTTCCCAGGCCCCGTCTCTGTCTAAGAGTACCGGCCTGGCATAGCCAATTCGCTCATAGGGGGCTTTCGGTATGTCATAGATGCGGATATCCACGAGCTTCGGTGTCTTTTTCGGATCACCCGTCGTAAGGGTTAAGCGAAAGCGAATATATGAACTGCTCCCCGTGGGGAGCGAACCGTCCAGCGGGAGTGTTTCCCAAGAGCTCCAGCTAAGACGGTCTTCACTTGTTGCTATCTCTACCTTCAAAATATCCGTCACGCCCGCTTCGTATTCTTTTGTGACAGAAACTCTCCCATTGCCGGAAAGGCTTAAGGGCAGGGCTCTTGTGATCAGCTCGCCGTTTGTAGGAAAATTCCCGTCGACTGCTCTTAGGATGACCTTGTCGGGTTCGGCCGTGGCATCGACCGTGGACGTGTGAATCCCGCCGTTTGCCGAGAGAGAAGAAAGAAAAAAGTCTTCGACATCCGCTATCGCAAACTTCGAGGTGGTATCCAAAAACCAGTCATCAAAGCCGCCCGCATACCAGTAGCTTCCGGCGTGCATCCCCATAATGATGTCCGCCACAGAGCTGCGGTTTAACTCGTCTGTAAAAGAGTAGACGGGCGAAATCCAGTTTTTGCCGTCTGAGCGGTCGCCCAGAAAATACTGTGCCGTCTTCTCGTTTGGCCTGATCAGGCAGCAGATAAAGTAGGTGCCGCCGTTTTGCATGGCAAAGGACGGTGACGTTGTCCTGTCCAAAATGAGTGAACCCGCTTCGTTATAGAGCATGATGCGAGGACGTCCTTGAAAGAGCGACAGATAAAAGATCGGCTGACCCGGACCGTACCGGGTATTAAAGAGCGGACAGTAGGTGTTGCCGACGGAGTATATGGTCGGCATCATCCAGCCGCCGACCGCGATGGTGTCGCCGAGGTCCTGAAAGAACGTGCCGTCATTGGCGGCTTTCAGATAGGTTTTTTCATTGGCAGGATCGTTAAGGTTGATCTCAATTGAGCCGCCGAGACCACCGGAAACAAGGCCTGCCGTCACGCCGATGCGGTTTACGACTTCAAGCTTTCTGTTTTGCCCGGAGCTGTCTGTCAAAAGACCGTTTTCATCCCAGGCCTCATCATTAAAGCGCCAGAGTCCGGACGTGGCATATTCTTTCGGAAACTCACCCGTAAAGTCTTCCTGTCTGTTAAGAATTGTTTTAAGTGCCATCTCTACCTCCAGCGGCTTTTTGCCTGAATCTTAAGTTCGGTAAATACGGCGTTGCTCGCTTCAATCACGATCTCATTGCCACCGACTCGAAGCTCCGGGAAGTTCAGTTCCTGAAGCAGGGGCAGTCCGTTTCTAAGAATCGTGCCGTTTTGAGCTTTGACGTAGGCCGTCAGGTTCTCGGTGTCAATAAAAAGCGTCTCCCCAGATGAAAGACTGGCATTCACCAGTTTCATCTCTGCGCCATTCACCGTGACAGAGATGAAGTTATCCGGTGCTTTTATAAGTTCTCCCTGTAAGGCATAGACCGGGGCGGACTCGATATTGCCAAGTAATCTCGTCACGGTATGTGTGCCTGTCTCTGTCAAAATAAAGCTCTCGTCTTCCACGGCATAGGAAAAGGGATCAGGGCAAAAAAACTTCAGTTCAAAGCGTCCTGCTGCCCGGATCACCCGTTCGCAGTCCACCTTGTCTTTCAGCCTTGCCATAAAATAGCGGTCGGTCACCTCGTCAAAGATGAGCTGCTTTAAGCCGTCTAAAGGCGAGAGCCAGAGAGCAATCTGATCGAGTTCAGCTACCAAATTTTCAAAACGAAGCTTCGGAAAGATGGAACAGGACACGCTGATCTCACGGCTGTCCAAATCCGCTCCGAAGTCCGCCGCTCCATATTTTCCAGGGATTGATGTGCTGTAGTTTCGCAGTGCGCCCGATACCTGCCAGGAGAGAAGTCTCGCCTTGACGCCCATTTCCTGTGAGGATATGTCGTTATAGATAAATCCCATCGGTCTCCTCCTTTAAGCCGGCACAAAGCGGCCCTGCGCTCTGGAACCTGCCTGCATGAGGTCATAAAGTTCCTGGGAGACCCGCCTGATATCATCGTCGCTTCGGACAAACATCTGCTCGATAGTAATTTGGAAAGTCCCTTCTCCGGGGGCAAAACCTCCTGCCACACTGCTGACGGCCGTTTCGGCATTGACCTTAAAATCAGTAGGAAGGGCTACGCTCATGTCTTCTCCGAGCTGACCCATCACATCGTTGATATCTTTTGCTAAATCCACGCTGGCTTTGACAGCATCGCCGCCTGTATGTTCAATGGCACCAGCCAGACCTTCCACCAGCATTTCGCCGATCCAGGCCATCTCCTTGGAGGGAGAGCTGATGCCAAAGAAGCTCTTGATCCCACCCCAGAGATCGGATGCCCAGCCGGACACCTTATCCCAGATCCAGCCGGCGAGTCCCTTGATACCTTCCCAGAGACCTTTCACGATATTGCCGCCGACTTCGACGATCTTGTACATGAGCGAACCGAAAGCGCTGACAATGCCCGCAATAATCTCCGGCACCGCTTTGACAATCTCCACGATGATGGTCGGGAGGTTTTCAATGAGCGAAACAAAGAGTTCTACTCCAGCCAGAATGATCTTGTCAATGTTTCCGGCAAAGGCATTGACAATGGCAGCGATGATTTCAGGGATTGCTTTCACAATGGTTGTAATGATCTGAGGCAGAGCCTGAATCAAAGCCACGAGCAGTTTTATTCCGGCATCAATCAACTGCGGGATCGAGTCCAGAATCGCCGTGACAATGGAGTCGATAATCTCAGGGATGGCTGCTACAATCTGCGTGATGATCTCAGGGAGCGCTTCCACCAGCGCCGTTAGCAGTGCAATGCCTGTCTCAATTATCTGCGGGATGGCATCCAGGATAAACGTGATAATGGACTCTATAATCTCTGGCAGGGCTTCTAAAAGCACCGGAATGGCGGCGATAAGGCCTTCCGCCAGCCCCATGATGAGCTGGAGCGCCGCATCCAAAAGAAGCGGCATATTGTCCAGAAGACCCTGAATAATCGTCATAATGGCCTGTACGGCGGCAGGGATTAGAGTCGGAAGCGCCAAGCCTATGCCTTCTACCAGAGCCGTTATAAGCTGCATGGCCGCTTCGATTAAAAGCGGCAGGTTTTCAATAAGGGCGGTCACAATCGTCATCAGTGCATCGACCGCCACGGGGATCAGTTCCGGTAAAAGCTCAAGCAAAGTCTCCAGTACCTGCGTAAAGAGAGCGGTCACCGTATCAAGAAGTGTAGGCAAAAGCTCACCGACGGCTTTTAGGATTCCGTCCACAGCCACAGGGAGCGCCTTTACCACATTTTCTAGAACGGGCACGATGTTTTTCACGACCGCACCGAAAGCGTCCACCACATTGGCCGTGAGGTTTTCCATATCGGCATTGGCATTGCCAAGCCCGCCCACAAAGGAGCCGACCGAAGCTTCCAAAAGACCTAATGATCCAGTCACGGTCTCTGTCGCTTCACGGGCGAAGTTTCCCGCATATTGCTCGGTGTTCTCGAAGAACATCTGCATGGCAACTTCGGCCTTTTCTGCCTGTGTAGCGGTCGCCCAAGTAAAGTCCAATCCTTTGGCAAGAGCATAGGCTTCGATGTTCGTAGCGTTCATGGCAACACCGAGGTTATCCATCATCGTAAAGTTGCCCTTGGCCGCTCCTGCCACGGAGTCGAGGGCCATCTGCATATCGATGCCCATGACGGAAGCCATGTCCGCTGCTCTCTGCATGGCTTTTTCAGTCAGTTCCAGACTCTTTTGCTGCTCAATGCCGGAGCCTTGGAAAAGAGCACCCATCTTGTTGGCCGTCGCCAGATACTGGCTCTGGGAGACGCCCATGTTCTTGTAGGCTTCCTCGCCGGTCTTTTGAATGGAAGCAGCGTACTCGCCGAAAACGGCTTCAGAGCCGCCGAGGTTTTGTTCCAGTTCGCCGAACTGCTTGACGACCTCTTTGCCGAGTTTGATGGCTGCAGCACCTGCCGCCACAGCGACTGTGCCCATGGCGACACCTACACCCTTTAAGACGGAGCCGAGTTTTTTGAACTTGCCTTCCGAGCCTTCCGCAGCCTTACCTGATTCGTCGAGCTTGTCACCCAAGTCGTCCGCACTGTCGGCGGACTCGTCCAGCTCCCGCTCCATATCATTTAAGGCGGCTTCGGCTTCGTTGAGCTTGATGCGCCAGTTATCTGTCCTGCGGTCGTTTTCCCCGAAGGAGTCGGCCGCATTTTCAAGAGCTGCCTGAAGCGTCTTGATCTTGTCCTTTTGGGCATCGATTTCTTTATTTAAGATTTTCTGTTTGGCGGCAGAGCTTTCCAGAGAATTGTCGTTCTTGCCAAACTGCGACTCCACCAGCTTCATCTCCGAGCCTAAGACCCGAAACGAGCGGTTGATTTCCGAGAGCGCCTTTTTGAACTCTCGTTCGCCTTCAAGACCAATCTTGAGACCGAAATTATCAGCCATAAAGCCACCTCCTTCCTGTTAAATGTCAAAGGGAATCACCTCATCGATGGAAAGCTCCAGCTTCGGTTTGGCCATGCCTTCGTACTGCCTGTGGCATTCGATGAGATCTAAAAGTAAAGAAAACGGCATGAGCCACACTTCATCCTGACTGAGGTGAAGGCGGCTCAGGCCGTAATATAAAAGGCGGGTAAATAACGCCTGGTCACTTACCCGGCCGGCGCGTTTTTTGAGTCGGGCTCACTTTCCACGTTTCGCTTTGTGCCCTTGAACAGGGCATCGGTAATGGCATCTTTGTAGCCTGCAAGGTCAAGCGGAGAAGTCAACAGTTCCACTTCCTCCTCGGTTAAAAGATCTTTCGGTTCCTCTTTGTGTTTCAGGTTGTAGATCAGGATCGACTGATTGGCAAGAAGCGTAATCAGCCAGACGATCTCACCGATAGCCATCTCAAAATTCTCCGCTTTCATGAGCTTCTCGCCGAGGTTTTCCAGACCGCCGTAGCGTCCGGCGATTTCTTTGGTCGCACGGGTCGTTAGAAGAAGCTCATAGTCCTTATCCCCGACCTTAATCGTTGTCGTATACTCGTCGTACATAGCGCTCCTCCTTAAGGCACAACCGGTGTATAGTTCGGTTCATAGACCGCTTCATACCAGCTGCTGATGGTTTCTTGAGAGACGCCCGCAGCGCCTTCCGTGACCTCCGCTTTCCAGGGATGACGGCCTTCCGTATCCGCTTTGTTGCGTCTTAGAATCGTGCCCTCAATGGTCGGGGTGGAAAAGGTAATCGAGTCGCCCTTGGTCTCAAGGTTAGTCGCCGGAATACCGAACTTCACTCGGTAGAGCCAGAAGTAGCGGTACTTGCCGTTGGACTTCTTTGCCCGAAAGCCCACCGCCACCGGATCACCACCGTCCTCTGATGAGGAGATCAGCACTTTGTTGGCATCAATCACCGCGCCTGTGAGTCCGGACGCCGTTTCCGCACCGATGTCATCTACACCGAGTGAGAGCGTGCCGGACTTAAATTCTTTTACAATCTCTGATGCACCGTCATCGGCATACAGGATCGCTTCAGCCAGTTCTACGGAAAGTTCCGCCGAGATCGCCTTGGCGAGCTGTTTCGGTACATCGTAAGTTTCGTCACCGTTTTCTGCTTCGGTGATTTTTGCGTAGTAGAGTTTATCTAGGCCTATCGTAGCCATAAATCATTCCTCCAATCGGACGTATTCTTTTGCCGCGTCCAGGCTGTAGTGGTAATAGCCCGTCTCATCGTCCACACCTAAAAAGCGGCGCTCCGTGATGATGAAGTCCCGCTCCAAAAGTGCATCGGTGAGACGGCGTTTCCACTCTAAATAGTTATCCTTCGTAAAAAGCGAGAGACGGATTTCCTCTGTCTCCATCTGTGGTTTGTTATCGGCAAAGAGCGTGAGGTCATCAAAGAGCGGCGTGAAGACAAGGTAGGTCGATGGCGCTTTGCCATGGAAGGAAATCGTGCCGGAAGGAATCCCTAAAGAACCCGCCATCTCTTTTAATTCTGCAAGTGCCGTCATAGATCAAGCTCCCGTTTCAGGACATCTTCCATACGGGAGATTGCCTTCTTTCTGGCTTTTCTTCTGGCCGGCTTCATCCAGGGCTTGGCAGGCTGACCTGCTTTGCCATATTCCAGTACTTGAGCCTTTAAAGCGTCCGGTACGCCTTTCTTATCCTTGGAATCTCCCACACCAACTCGTATATTCCATTCGCCTTGCCTGTCCTGCAGGGCAGGCGTAATCCCGAGGCTTTTCTCCAAAGCACCGGTTGAGCGTGATTTAACTTTCGTGTCTCTTCCGATCACACTTTTGAGATTGTCCTTCATCTGGGAGAGCACGACCTCGCCGCCTGATTTCAGAACCTTGGGAGCAACAGCATCAAACTTATCGCCGAGCTTGGAGAGCTTATCCATAAACTCATCCGGCAGTTTCATTTCACACCGTGCCATCTTGAACAACCCCCTCCGTATCAACCTTCTCTGCGAGGATTTCCCAATACAGTCCTTTATGCCGGATGTCCTCAACCGAGAGAATGTTGTACCTGCCGTCTTCTGTCACAACCACACAGCGGGTATCGAGCTTGATGCCCGGTATCACCCGGATGCGAAAGAGCGTGGTCGCCTTAGAAAAAAGACTGCGGTTCTTCCACGCTTCACTCCCGTAGCGGTCTTCACGGTAGGCTCTGACACTTGCCAGAAGTTCGTCCCGTTCAGTGGGAAAACCCTCGCTGTCCGTCCCACTCTCCACCCGGAAAAGCTCAATAAAGTGCTGCAGTTTGATGCTCATAAGATCACCTCCCGGTCGCCCTGGAGGAGAAGCTTCACCGTCTCCCAGACCTGCTTTGCAGCTTCCGGAGAATCGGCGAAAAAGCCGGCTGTCGAGCCGTCCCTGCTCTCATAAAAGAAGGTCGCCAGAACGATGACAGCCTGTTTGGTACTGTCGGTCATTACATTGGTTTGGTAGTAATCGGGTCCCTTTTTCTGATAGCCCTCCGCATAGGAAACGGCGGAGGACAGGCAGCGGAGCAGAAGGGCATCGTCCGCGTCATGCTCCACTGCCAGATTCTCTTTTAAGGGAACCAGCAAATCCTCCGCCTTCATCCCTCAAACCTCCTGTCTTAGGCTCCGGCTTTCATCTGCAAGAGCTTCACGGCTTCAGGCAGGATGAGCTTGCCGTCCACACGCTGGGTCGCTCTGAATCCGACCTGTCCGGTAGCGGCAAAGAGCTCATTTAAGCGCTGGAAAGACCTGCCCTGACGGTCGGCAATCCAGTAGTAGGAGAAGTCGCCGAAGGCAACGGTAAAAGCGCCGGCTTCGGCCAAAGGCACAAAGCTTGACGTGTAGACCGGGTGGTTCAGGATGGTATCAGGCGTGCCTGCGGTTAAGGAAGGCTGCCAGAGATACTGACCCGTCTGATCCTTGAGTTTGCGGATCAGTTTCACGGTGGCGTCGTTCATGATAAAGACGGCGTTCTTGCGGTACGGTGCTCTCAGTGAATAGAAAAGGTCAATCAACTCATCCGCTGTAAGCTCGGCCTCTGCTGCGGCTGTCACGCCCAATTCGCCGCCGCCCGTGGTATGGAAGATGCCCGTCGGCTTTCCGGTGCCGTCGCCCACGAGGAAAGCTTCCTCCTCTTTGGAGCCCATCCTGCGACCGAACTCTTTGGCGATATAGCTTTCGAGGTCAAAGACGGAGTCGTTCAAGAGTTCCTCTGAAACCTTGAGCATGGTGGCAAGCTTATAAGCTCCGATCGAAACCTGACCGAAAGCGGGATCAGACTCAGGAATCGCCGCTTCTTCATCGACCCAGCTCGCCGTGCCCTTGGTCGCTACAACGGGGATCTTGCGGTCACCGGACGAGGTTTGAATTACATGGGCAAGCTGCCTGAAGATATTCTCTTCTTCGAGGGCTTCGACCAGAGTCTGCTCGAACTCATCCGGGGCAAGATAGCCTCCTTCAGAATCCGTGCCGACCTGAAGCGCATTAGTGATGACAGCGTTCTTCTTTCGCATGACATTCCAGAAATCACGGTTGTACTCTTTGCTGCCGCGTCCGGTCTTGTCCTCTACCTCAGTCATCGGGTCTGTGACCACGGGACGGCTGGTTGCCTGCGAGAGCTTCATGTCCATATCCCGCTGGCGCTCCAGACGGTCGATTTCTTTGCCGAGATCGACAACCTCTTGTTCCATCTTTTCGTAGGCGGCCGTGTCTTCAGCCGACACGAGACCGTCCTCGCCGCGCTTTTCTTCCAGATAGGCCTTGGCCTGGTTCCAGACTTCGTGGCGTTTGTTTCTCAGTTCCTGCAGTTTATTCATCGTTAATAGCCTCCTTCATGGCTTAATAGTTCGAGCCGTTTTTTCAGCTCGTCATAGGAAGTGCCCTGCTCCAACGGCGTGGGCACGGTCGGGTACACTTTGTTTAAGACGGCAGTTGCCGTCCGTCTTGCGGCAAAGGCGACGCTTGCTTCACCAAGGTCGGGGTTATCCCCCTCAGAAAAAAGCAGAGCATCACAAAAGCCGAGTTCTTTTGCTTTCCTGGCATTCATCCAGGTCTCGTCATCCATCAGTCTTGAGATTTTGTTTCGGGATAGCCCAGTTTTTAATTCATAGGCGTTGATGATGGAAGCCTTGACCTCGTCAAGGACATCTAAGGCTTTTTCCATCTCGTCCTTCCAGCCGAAAGCGAGCGTCATGGGGTTATGGATCATCATCATGGACGAGGGACTCATCAGAACTTCGCCTCCCGCCATTGCGATAACGGAAGCGGCGGAAGCCGCAAGCCCGTCTATCTTCACGGTGACTTTGCCCTTGTGATCCATCAGCATGGTGTAGATCTGGGATGCTGCAAAGACATCGCCGCCGGGACTGTTGATCCAGACAGTCAGGTCGCCAGGATGGCTGTTTAGTTCGCTAAGAAAAAGAGCCGGTGTGACTTCATCGCCAAACCAGCTCTCTTCTGCAATGGGACCGTCCAATCTGAGGACGGTTTCTTCGTCCGGAAGATCGTTTAGAAACTTCCAGAATTTTTTATTCTTCACTTTCTTTCACCTCCTGGCCGGCGAATAGCCCGGCGTCTTTGAGTTTTGTCATGTTGCCGTTGATTAAGTACAAATTGCCTCCTTCCTCATCCGGGATGAGATTCATATTTTCCAAACGCCGGATATCGTTGGCGCTCATCCAGCCGTTTTGCCTTGCCGTGGCATAGCCCTGCATCCTGCTCTCGTAGTCGCCCCTCAAAAGCCCGTCCACATTGAACTCGATAAAGTATCGGGTTCTCTCTTCGGGAAAGAGCAGGGCTTTGTCCATCGCCTGTTCCAGACGCACGAGCCAGGGCCTTATCGTATGAACGACAAAGCTGATGCTTTGATGTTCAATATTGGAAAAGGTCGCCTTGTCGAGGTCTGCCACCAAATGGGGCGGCACACGGTAGATGCGGCAGATTTCTTCCGTCTGATACTTTCTCGTCTCCAAAAACTGGGCTTCATTCGGCGGGATTCCGATCTGCTTATAGGTCATGCCTTCTTCCAAAACAGCGACCCGGTTGGCATTGCCCGAACCTTTGAAAAGCTCCTCCCAGCTTTCTCTGACCTTGGACGGGTCTTTCAAGGTGCCGGGGTGTTCCAATATTCCGCCCGGTGCTGCACCGTTTGAAAAGAAGGACGAGCCAAATTCCTCGGTGGCCATGGCCATCCCGATGGCGTTTCTGGCCATCGCAATCGGTGAATAACCGACAAGGCCGTCAAAGCCAAGCCCAGGTATATGGAGAATCTCCTCCTGACGGAAAGCAATCTGCTTCATGCCGCTTTGATAAAGGTAGATGAGATTTTTTTCCTCATCCCTTGCAACCTGCATCCTGTCCGGAAGAAGCGGATAAATTCCTACGATCTCACCGTGACCGTTCCTTAAAATCTGAGCATAGGCGTTTCCCCATAAAAGAAGATGCGTCATAAGGGTTTCCCGAAAGATGAAGCTCGTCATCTCGGGGTTCGGTGCATTATGGAGAAGCGTATAGAGAGGGTGACTAGGATCACGCTTCTTGCCCTCATCCACATAGCGGTAGAGGTGCAAAGGGAGACTGGCAATCGTCTCGGCGATAACACGCACACAGGCATACACCGCTGCTGACTGCATGGCCGTCTTTTCCGTCACCTGCTTGCCGCTTGATGTCGGGGCAAAGAAAAACCGAGGCGTGCTCGGTTTCGTAAGCTCCGGTTTGTCCCGGCTCCTGAATAGATTTTTAAAGATTCCCAGAAGGCATCACCTCAACTTTCTAAAAGAGTAAAAGTCCGCGCTCGTCATAGACAGAGCTTTCCTTGTCACTGGCCTGATTTCTTACCGCACGATCCAGTGCCATGATGAGTGCGACCGCACCATCAATACGCTCAGTCGATTTTTCCTTGTCAGGCTTGATGTTTCCGGCAGGATCGGTGCGGATAAAGATATTGTCGGCGCACCAGCGCAATACCGGATGTCCGCCGTGGCGGAGTTTTCCTTCCAGCACCAGCTTCATCAGTTCCTTGGACGGCGGACTCATATCCTTGTAGCCTTGACCGAAAGGAACGACCGTGAAGCCGAGGTCATCTAAGTTCTGACTCATCTGCACAGCACCCCAGCGGTCAAAGGCAATTTCCTTGATGTTGTATTTTTTGCCCAGTTCCTCAATAAAGCTTTCGATAAAACCGTAATGGACGACATTTCCCTCCGTTGTGAGGATTTGTCCTTCCTTCGCCCAAATGTCATAAGGCACGTGGTCTCGGTTCACCCGAAGCGGAATGTTATCTTCCGGCATCCAGAAAAAGGGCAGTACATCAAAGGAACCATCCTCTGTTTCAGGCGGAAAGACCAGGACAAAAGCTGTGAGGTCGGTGGTGCTGGAAAGATCCAGTCCACCGTAGCAGACACGGCCTTCCAGGGATTCCGGGTCAGTAGCAGTGGAACATCTATCCCAGGCTTCCATCGGCATCCAGCGCACCGATTGTTTGACCCATTGATTTAAGCGCAGCTGTCTGAAGGTATTTTCTTCGGCAGGGTTTTGCTTGGCTGATTCACAGGCAATGTGTAGTTTTTCAATATCGACCGTGATGCCAAGCGAAGGGTTTGCTTTCTTCCAGACATCGGGATCTGTCCAGTCCTCATCGTCTTCTGCGCCGTAGATCACCGGGTAAAAACTCGGGTCACGTTTTCTGCCGTGCAGGATGTCATCCGCTTTTTGATGGACCTCCCAGCAGATGGAGTGCCGATCGGTTCCGGCGGTCGTGATAAGAAAGAACAAGGGCTGTTTTCTTGCATCACCTGAACCCTTAGTCATGACATCGTAGAGTTTGCGGTTCGGCTGGGCGTGAAGTTCATCAAAGACCACGCCGTGAACATTTAAACCGTGCTTTGAGTACGCTTCTGAGGACAAGACCTGATAGAAACTGTGGAGCGGTTTATAAATGAGCCTTTTCTGAGAAAGCCGGGGTTTAATCCTGGCCTTTAATGCCGGGTTTTGCTCCACCATCTGAACGGCCACGTCAAAGACGATGGAAGCCTGCTGGCGGTCAGCGGCACAGCCGTAAATCTCGCCGCCCTTTTCAAAGTCCCCGCAGGTGAGATACAGGGCAATCGCCGCTGCAAGCTCGGACTTGCCTTGCTTCTTCGGTATCTCGATATAGGCGGTGTTGAACTGGCGGTAGCCATTCGGTTTTAGAATACCGAAGATGTCCCGCACAATCTGTTCCTGCCAGTCGATCAGGTGAAAGGGCTTGCCCGCCCATTCGCCCTTGGTATGTTTCAAGAGGCTGATAAAAGTGACCGCCCGGTCTGCCGAAGCTTTGTCATAGCGGGAAGTCGGCAGCATGAAGCGGGTCGGTTTATAGTCTTTAAGTTGTCTCACGCTTCCTCCTTCCATAAAAAAACGACCCTAAAAGGCCGCACGATGAGCAAAAGCCCCGCAGGGCTGATGCTTCTAATTGATTTTCGGTTTAGTTGTATTCGTGAAGCAGGATAACGAGCGCCTTTTCTGCATCCTCTGAAGTCGGCCTGATATCCCAGCCCCGGTCAAAATTGCAGACGACCTCGCCGTCAATTTTAAGCATGAGTTTGGAAATCCTGCCTCTGTCTATCCCGTACACGCTGGGCTTATCAAAATGCTTGAGCCAATATTTGCAGGCGGTGTAGCCGCCGTCTTCTTTCGGTATGCCGATAGTTCCTTCTTTCCACATGGCCTAATCCTCCGTCTTTCCCGTCAAAATGAAGCGGACATAGGCTTTGGGATCGTCCTCCAGAAAGCAGACCAGTTCAAAGTAGTCCCGCTCAAAGGCCAGCCGCTGGACGGTATTCACGTCAAACATATTGGTCAGCCCCGTATCCCGTATAGCGAGGATTTGCTCTCTGATGGTCTCATTCATGGCTGATCCTCCGTACCTGGTCTTCACCATAGGCAACGTTCAGGCTTGACCCATTATCCCAGCGGACCATGATCGAACCGATGTCATCAATACCGATCACCGTGCCTTTTGTGCCGATGGGTGGAGCGAAGGGGTCATCCATTTTCAAAAGTTCAATGCGGCATCCTGCAGGATATTCTTTTCTTAAGGCTTCAAGCCTTGCTTGGCTAATTTCTCTCATCACTTTGCCTCCTTCGGGTTTCGGAAAGCAGAGGAACCTTCGAGGTTTTTCAGGAGCAGCTTTCTTGCTTCCTTGAACTCGTCGCCAATGTAGCCAAGGCGCAGGAGAAAACAGCGGAAGGTATACTTCTCATTGTCCGTTTTGGTTTCTTTCTCAAGAACTCTGGTCTGCGCTCCGGCGCTGGCAACGAGCAGGCTGATGAACTCGGTGTAGATTCTCGCTTCATCGGCTGTGAGGAACCTGTCAAACCAGGGAAAGTTGACTACCCCGATGTCATGCTCCACGAGGATGCGGTCTGCGCCCAGCGCCTTTTTGATGAGGCTGCCCTTGGAGCGAAGGATCAGGTCCAGCTTTTCAAGCGTCTCGGTGGAAATCTTGTCATCCGGAAAGCTGATGGTAAAGCTGTCGGTCAAGGGAAAACCCACCGCTTCCAGCTTTGCGGTCAGCTCATGGATTTGGCTTTCGCTGAGTGCTTTATCCCAGAAGACCGTGCCGTCACGCTCTAGCGTTGTCTCGCCGATTTGGTGGGCGCAGGTCGGAACGCCCTGGTAGTTCGCTTTTGTTTCGAGAAGGTCAGCCAGAGTCTCGGCCAGTTCTTTTCGTGATCTCTCTTTGATCGAAAACTTGGTCATCTCGTTTACCTCCCTCTTTCCAAGTCTTGGAACTCGTCCCAGGTAATCAGGCCGTCATCGTAGAGGTCGTAGTTGGCGTTTCCCCGGTAGTGTGCCCGCTCTTTTTCCTTGGTCTCTTTGGCGAGCTTCAGGTACTCGTTCCAGCCGATTTTGCCTTCGTCATAGAGCTTTCTTTCCGGAAACCTCAGGTAAAAGACATTTTGTTTTGCCTTACGGTTTCTGGTCGCTTCCAGAAAGCTTTGTCGTTTTAGTTCTTTGTTTGTCATGGTCTTTTCCTCCTTGTTTTTGTATGTACATGTTCGCTCGGAAAGGGAGGAAAGCCAAGGCCTAAAAGCCTTATTTATCAGGTATTTTGGCCTACTTTACCGACAAATATACAGCCTGAAATTTGTCCCTTATGTGACGGTTTTGACAAGCTTGTCATAGGCGATTTTCCTGCCGTCACGTAGGACAAAAACGTCATCGGAAACGCCGTTTTTATATTCCACATAACGCCTTAAAATGACGGATGCATATTTGTCGTCCAGCTCTGCCATATAACAGATGCGGTCGGTCTGCTCACAGGCGATGAGGGTTGAACCGCTCCCGCCAAATAAATCCAGCACGATGGCGTTGGCCTGACTCGAGTTTTGAATCGGGTAAGACAGGAGGTCGATCGGCTTGGAGGTCGGGTGGTTTTCGTTTCGCTTGGGCTTATCGAAATGCCAGACCGTGGTCTCCGCCCGTCCCGCATACCAGCGGTGCTTGCCTTTTTTCGTCCAGCCAAACAATATCGGCTCATGCGACCACTGATAGGGCGACCTGCCGAGGACAAGCGAGTCCTTCGCCCAGATGCAGACGCCCGAGAGATGAAAGCCAGACTCTTCAAAGGCTTTTCTGAAAGCAAGCCCCTCCGTATCCGCATGAAAGACATAGGCGGATGCGCCGGGTTCTGAGACGGCGATCATATTCTTGAATGACGAGAGCAGGAACTCGTAAAACTCCTCGGGCTTCAAATTGTCGTTTTGGATGGAAAGCCCGGATGCGCTCTTGTAGCTCACGGCATAAGGCGGATCGGTAAGGATGAGATTGGCCCTCTTGCCGTCCATCAGTTTTTCCACGTCTTCCTTTTTTGTTGCATCTCCGCAGATCAAGCGGTGACGGCCAACTATCCAGATATCGCCCGGCTTCACAAAGCTTGCTTCTTCCAGGGCAGCGGTGAGGTCAAAGTCGTCTTCCTCGGTTTCCACGTTGCCCAGGAGTTTCTTCAGCTCACAGTCCGTAAATCCCAAAAGATCAAGGTCAAAGTCAGCCCCCTCCAAGTCGGAAAGCTCCACAGACAGCATTTCTTCATCCCAGCCCGCATTCATGGCAAGGCGGTTGTCGGCAATGATATAGGCCCGCTTCTGCGCTTCAGTCAGGTGTTCCACAAAAACACAGGGCAGCTCCGTCAAGCCTTCCTCTTTGGCGGCAAGGATTCTGCCGTGCCCGGCAATGACGTTATAGTCTTTGTCAATCAGGCAGGGATTTAAGAAGCCAAACTCCCGGACGGAAGACCGAAGCTGCATGATTTGTTCTTTGGAGTGGGTTCTGGCGTTTCTCGCATAGGGCACAAGCTTATCGATGGGGACTTTCTCAAATTTACTTGTCATTTGCATGTGTGCCGCCCCCTTTCCGTAAAAGCACTCCGGCAAGGCCGTTTTCCCAAGGTTCAAAAGTGTTGCCAAAGTGCCCCTTGATGGCAAGTTCCGCATACCCGCCTCGGCGAAGTCGTAAATACTGAATCATGGGAAGAACAGACAAGGGAAAGAGTGTCTCACAGCGTTCCTTGATTTCCTCAAGGTCACGGGTTTCTGTACCGAAGCAGTCAATATCCCAAAACAGAGGATCAGGTTTTCCAATCGCATAAGCGATGGAGACTTCGCATTCTTTGGCAAAGCCGGCAGAGATGATGCTTCTGGCCATCAGTCTCGCCATATAGGCCGCCGAGCGGTCCACCTTGGTCGGGTCTTTGCCTGAAAAGGCTCCGCCGCCGTGGTGTGAAAGTCCGGCATAAGTATCGACGGCAAGTTTTCTGCCAGTGAGTCCCGTATCGGCTTCCGGTCCTCCGAAGACAAAACGTCCGGTCGGATTGATATAGATATCGTCCTCCGAATAGGGTAATTTTCTATCAAGCACAGGACGGATAACTTCCGCCAAAATATCCTGTCTGAGTTCTGTTACATCAAGCTTCTCATCGTGCTGAGTGGAGAGAACAACCGACTGTACACGGCTTGCCTCGCTATCCTCATATTCCAGAACAACAAGACACTTGCCGTCCGGCTTAAGACCTTTGACAATGCCTTCTTCGCGAACCTCCTCAAGTTTGCGTGTAAGCTTACGTGCCAGCACTTGGGCAAGCGGCAGGTACTCCGGTGTTTCATCTGTAGCATATCCGTAGACGATGCCCTGATCGCCCGCACCGATGAGACCTTCTAGATTAACCCCTTGAGCAATGTCCGGGCTTTGTTTATGTATTTTCGTCTTAATCCGAAAACGGAAAGGGTCATAACCGATGTCTGCCAGAGCAAACCGTGCGGTTTGTTTTACATTTACTTTTGCACTGCTCGTGACTTCACCCGCAATCAGAATAAGACCTTTGGTTGCCATAACTTCCACGGCAACACGGGCATTCTTATCATCCCTCAGATACTTGTCCAGGATGCGGTCGGCGATATAGTCGCAGAGCTTGTCCGGATGACCCTTGGTCACGGATTCAGCGGCTTTATAATGTTTCATTTCAACTCCTCCTCAGCACGTAATAATTCTCGGGCAACCGTCTCCGCTACCGTGACGGTGACGGCGTTGCCCGCTTGTTTGTAGAGTTGCGACTCGGAACAGACTCCTGCCGCTTTTTCGTAAAGTTCATCGGGAAAACCCTGAAGCCTAAAACACTCACGGGGAGTTAATCTTCTGATGGCATAGTGTTTGCCGTCGGAAAGCATCACGCCGTGCCTATCCTGACCTGTAAGGGTATAGGAGGGCTCACCGTCCTCTTTGAAGCGGCGGCAGGTGGGGTTTCTTGCCTTATCCCGCTCTGGCGTAAAAACAGCTCTCGCTTCCAAAACGCCTGTCCGCATCCCCTTGTTGTCGAGCCCGTGCCCGTAGGTGGCGACGATGCAGGTGGACTGATCTCTCGTTTTGACTTTGTCTTTATGAACTGTCATGCCTTCCTGCGAAATCAAATAGAGCCCGGTTTTTGCACCGAGCCCTCCTGCAGACGATTGAAGTGTGACGGATGTGCCACCCGGATCATAGACCCGATAGCCTTGGCTGCCATCTACAAGCCTTTTAAGAGTTTTGCCGTTTTCTCCCGTGAAAGGTAGTATTTCGCATCGGCCTCGGCTTCTAAGATGTCCAATAAGGAAAACCCGTTCTCTTGACTGGGGCACGCCATAGTCTTTGGAGTTGAGCACCTGCCAGAAGACGTCGTACCCTGCTTCGTCCATTTCAAGGAGAACTCGGGCAAAGTCCCATCCTCCATGAATCCCCAACAGATTTTTAACGTTTTCAGCAACAAGCCATCGGGGTTTATCGCTTTCCTTCTTGCCTTTGACGAGGTCAAGGACTGTAAAATAAAGTCCAGATCGCTGTGCACAAAGTCCTCTTTGATATCCTGCAACAGAGATGTCCTGGCAGGGAAAGCCGAAGGTCCAGCAGTCGGCAACGGGGATGTCTTCTGATTTAATTTTTCTGATATCGTCACCAAACCACTCTCCCTTCGTATTAAACATGGCTTCATATGAGCTTCTGGCAAATTTGTCGTTTTCACAGCTTCCTGTGCATGTCCAGCCGACTCGTTCAAAGCCGAGCCTGAAGCCGCCAATGCCGGAAAACAAATCAATAAATGTGTGTGTCATCGCTCGCCCTCCTCTGTCCGAAGAAGGCGCTCCATCATGTCATCCTGGGGACTGCCGATAAAGGCGGTCGTCGTGTTCTGCTTAACGATGTCGAAAATCTCATACCAGATGAGATTGGCCTGCTTTTGAAAGGACTGACTCATGGAGACAAAAGGGCTGGCAATTGCACCGCCCGTCGTCGGATGTTTACCTAAGAGACCATAGGTGCTGATGGCCTGCTCACACTGGATATATCGGGCAAAAGCCTGAGAATAGGATTCGAGAAGTCGCGGATTCACAAGCTTTTCACAGCGTCGGTCTTTCAGCCACTTCCAGGTCTCTGTATAGATTTCATCCGCACCGAGGGGCTTGCCGTCCTTTTGCCTAGCGGAGAGGTAGTCCGAAGGACTCGGCATCTCTTCGCCGAACAGCTCGGACACATCATCCGGCTCATCCGGAGCAAAAAGTGCTTCCGGGTCAAAATCACAAGTTTCAAGTATTTTTGCATCTTTTCCGGCAACGATTTTATCGGCAAGTGCGTCCGGTTTACTGCCGGCTTTCACTCGTCTGCCACCGCGGTATGTTCCGTCTTTTGCCACAAAAGCACCTCCTTTCCGGCTGCTAGGGGTTAATCCCCCCTTTGAATTGAAGTTTTTTCGTGCGTGACCCACCGCCCGTTGATCGCTTAAAGCGCTGTGGAGATTGAGATCCCCCTAGGGAGGTGCTAAAACTTCGAAGCAAAGGAACAAAAAACTATGACCACACAAGTTCAGCCCCAGCGTCCGCCTTCTTTGGCGGTAATCCGGGAGTGACAAGATTTGCAAAGTGCCATCAGGTTCTCGTAGTCGTGTGTTCCGCCTTCAGAAAGCGGTGTGATGTGGTGGACTTCCTCGGCGGGCGTGTACCTGCCTTGCTTTCTGCACTCCTCACAGAGCGGGTGCGCAGTAAGAAAAGCCTTTCTGATCTTTCGCCAGCGTCTGCCGTAGCGTTTGGTCGTCTTGGGGTCACGCTGGTGGCGGTTGTAGTGGCGGTCAACTTCACGCTGATGTTTCTCGCAGTACCTGCCCTCCACCAGCTCGGGACAGCCGGGGAAGGAACAGGGCCGCTTGGGTTTTCTGGGCATCGTCCACCTCCGGGCATAAAAAAAGACCCGGAGCACAGATGCCGCAGGTCTCTATAGTTTTTCATCAGTATAAGAATAACAGGCTTCTTAGTTGCAAAGCACTCACAAACATTACCGGCTTTCTAACATTTATTACCAATCATCGAAATCATTCTTCAAGGCTCTGAAAGCCTCGTTCCGATCTCTTGAAATTGTCATCTGACTGACGTGAAGCTCTTGTTCTAATTCCTGCCAGGAAAGCCGCCTGACATATAAGCCGTGAAGGATCTCCCGTTGACGCTGTGGTCTGCTCCTGATGGCGTAGTCCAACATCTGCAGTTCCCTCAGCCGCATTCTGGCATGCTTCATACGGTTTTCGATCCGCTCGTCACAGACGAAATCCAGGGAGCTCTGGATCTGCTTTAAGACCTGTCCCAGCTCATTTAGGCTGCCGTCAGGCTCCGGTATCGAAAGCTCAAGCATTCCTGCTAGAAAGCAGATGTCCGCTTCCAGTTCACATCTGTATTTTTCATAGGATTCAAACCGTTCCTGTATGGTCATCGTCAAATTTCTCCTCATAAAATCCGAAGTATTGATGCTGGTCGGCAAAGGTCTTAGCCATAAGTTCAACGGCTCTGGCCTTCTTGCGGTTAAGCTCCGAGCCGCTGATATTAAATTTCTGGCAGACCTCACCCCAGCGATGGTCTTCCAAAATCTCAAAGCTCAATAGGTTTCGATAGTATCTTGGCAAAGTCCGGATGCCGTATTGCACGAAGTCCACCTCACGGGCAACCTTGGCATAGGCCTTGTCCATTTCTTTTTCCGATACGTGATTCAGCAGCCAGGTGAGCCGCTTATAGGATGTGGCAATATAGAAGAGACGGTTCAAAGACCTCTGTTTTTTAATTCTGACTTGATCATCGCTCTTGCCGGGAAAGCTCAGCATCTCTAGGACTTCATCTGAAGTGATGGGAACAAAGTCCTTCATTTCCTGCTCCAGACGTTTCATCTCAGCGAGGTTCTCTGGATAGTCCTTCAACATTTGCCGAATGAGTTCAACATGTGCCATCGCCGACCCTCGCTTTCACAGCCTGCATCAGGTTTTCCTGGGTCAGGTCTTTTTTTGCCAAAGCACGGACCACATCCCGGTCAATCGTGCCCTCGGCAATCAGACGGAAGATGACCACCGTATCTTTTTGTCCCTGCCGCCAGAGCCGGGCATTGGCCTGTTGGTAAAGCTCCAAAGACCAAGGCAGGGAAAACCAGATCACGGTGGAGCCTCCGTGCTGAAGATTCAGCCCGTGTCCCATTGAAGCTGGATGAGCAATTGCCACAGGAATCTCACCCAGATTCCAAGACCGAAAGTCCTCCGGTGTTTTAATTTCCCAGGCTTCTTTGAAGCATTTTTGAATCCGTTCTTTGTCATGGCGGTAGTTGTAATAGATAAGAACAGGCTTGCCGTTGGCAGCTTCAATCAAGTCTTCCAAGGCATCAAGCTTTGCGGAATGAAGCTCGGCCACTGCCTTGTTCTCGTCATATACTGCACCTGATGCCATCTGCAGAAGCTTATTCGTTAAGACGGCGGCATTAACCGCATCAACGGTCTTGCCTTCCAGTTTTGCTACCATCTCACGCTCGAGTTGCTTGTATTTCTCTTTGACTGCAGGCGGAAGCTTGACTGTAACATCCCGCTCCAGGCGTTCGGGCATATTAAGGAAGTCCTGGCTTTTCATGGAGACACAAAGATCAGATATGCGGTTGTAAATCCATTCCTCCGCACGGGGCTTTGGCCGGTAGGAATAAACAATCCAGCCGTTCATGCGGTCGGGTACAAAGAAGTCCGCCCGATAGGTGCTGAGAGTCTTACCGAGCCGTTTGCCCTGATCCAAAAGATAAATTTCAGACCAGAGATCCATCAGGCCGTTCGTAGACGGTGTTCCTGTAAGACCCACGACCCGGTCAATGCCAGGACGCTTTCTGCGAAGTGCCTTGAAGCGTTTGCTTGATGCGTTCTTAAAGCTTGAAAGCTCATCGATGACCAGCATGTCAAAGTCCCACTCACCAAGTTCAGCAAGCCAGGCGACATTTTCCCGGTTAATGACATAGATATCGGCAGGTCTCCTTAAAGCTTCAATCCGCTGGGCTTCCGTACCGAGAACTTTTGATATTCGAAGATAGGTCAGGTGATCCCATTTTTCGAGTTCCTCCGTCCAGGTGTTTTCTGCGACTCGAAGCGGCGCAATCACCAGCACCTTGCTGATGTCGAAGTAGTCAAACATCAAGTCCCAGATGGCGGACAGGGTAATCACGGTCTTGCCAAGTCCCGGCTCTAAAAAGAGACCACAGGCTTTCTGCTCGATGATTTTCTGCTTGGCATATTCCTGATAATCATGTGCCTTGTATTGCATTTAATATTCCTCCGATAGCCTCCGGGTCATCTAGGACAAAGACCTGAAAGCCTAATTTTCTTAATTGCTCGTGTCGATAAAGCTGCTGTGCTGTCGGTTCTTTGCCGGGTGCTTTTACTTCGACGAAGCCTGTCTTTCCGCCCAGTAGAAGCACCAGCCTGTCCGGCACTCCATTCCAGCCCGGTGAAATAAACTTCAGACACAAGCCGCCAGAGTGTTTGACTTCCCGTATCAGCTTTTGTTCAATCGATTTCTCACTCACCGTATGACCTCCTGAACAAGATTAGGATTTAGAACAAGCAACAAACCCTTGTTCTTGCCAGAAAAGCCTGATTTCTCAAGCTTTTCACGGCATTTGTTCAGAACAAGTGAACGGAGATTTCCTATACGCGCGAAATGCGTATGTATGTGTGTACGCGCTCTACACATACTCTTTCTATTAACTACTTTATTAAAATGTTGTTCTGTTGTTCTTATAGGTGTCGTATAAGCCTGATATAGCGGGCATTCATCTACAAAACAACCGATAAGAACATAGCTACTTAAACGTTCCACTTGTACACCCTCTGTCTTCCATAAATGGGGAGATATTCCAACTTGTCACTACGTTCCCAGCCATTGATCTTGGCCATAATGGCACCAATCGCATAGCTGTCTTGAGGTCTTAAATCCTCTTTTTTGCGGCCAAAACACTCACACCAGATTTCCATATTGGAAACCATACTGCGTTTCCAGGTGCCTGAAACATGTAAGGGATCATCTGGATAGTTGATATAATCCAAACGTCTATGAAGGTCATAACTGTCCCAATCTTCCGGCAATAACATGGCAAGATAGGCTCGAACCAGACCTTCACGATCATCCGTCTCCATGGCTTCGCGCTGGGCATTTTGTGCGAATTGTTCCAGAGCACTGTCCAGATAGAGCGTTTCGCCCGCCTTAACCATCACGAGTATTTCCGCCCAAATTTGCGAAACTTCCTCTGTTGTTATGTTCCACGGCTTCTTGATTCCTGTGCCGGGCGTATGGATAACCCAGAACCTGCGGTTACCCGTAATATCACGGAGGAATCCTGATTCATTATTGGTCGTGCCGATTAGGATGTTTTGTCTTGGATGTGGTGTGACTCTTCTGCCAAAGCTCGCACGATACTTATCGTCCTGACGGGAAATAAAGGCCTTGACCTTATCGACATCCGCCTTACGCATACCTGCCAGCTCACCAATCTCCAATATCCAAAAGCCCTGCAGCTTTTCGGCGGCAGTCTTATCGTTCATATCGGATATTTGCAGACTGTCTGAATACCATTCGCCGCCGAGTTTGGCAATCAGCGTACTTTTGCCGATGCCCTGAGGACCAATCCAGACCGGCATACTGTCAAATTTCATGCCAGGGTTATAGACTCGGTAAACAGCCGCACAAAGTGACTTTCGTGTGACTGCACGGACGTACGCATTGTCCTCAGCGCCCAGATAAACGATGGGAAGCGTCTCTGCCCTGACCTCTCCGTCCCAAGGTGGCAGGCTCTCCAGATATTCTTTGATGGGATGATAGGAGCGGTCATCGGCGATCTTGGTCACCGCAGTAAGATAGTTTCTTTGTGAGAATGTTCCATAATTCAAATCAATGTAGCTGATGAGCTGGGCATCGTCCTGGTCTCGCCAAAACTTGGCCGGATGCTGCCAAGGCAACTCACCTTTGATTTCCATCCCGTCGGCAAGTTGGTTAAATACGATACCTTTTAGCTTGGGATCAAGCGATAAAATAATCAGCAGATTTCTCAGAGTATTTTTGAGAAGCCCTGTCCGATCCCGCTCTAATTCCTTGTGCCAGTCATCATCAAAGTCTAAGTTTGCCTCTTCAGCCTTCTCCTTGAACAAAAGCGCCTTGACCTTGTCATCCTTTGACGCAAACTGTGCCATCTGCTGAAACGACTTCTCGTCATCGCCAAACCTATGGATACGTACCAGGTCAAATGCGTTTAAAAGTTTGGCCGATGCCGGGTCAGTAGCATGATGTGAATAGACAAATATATCGTCATAGATAACGACCCCTGCAGAGGACTCGCCCGGAATGTAGTCATAGCGTCCATCATAAGCTGAAGGGGTATAGACCTTAGGCAAAAACTTCTCAATTGCCTCTCGTATGTTCGGATAAGCTCGGCAGAAAGCACCAACGATATTTTGCTTTTCCAGCGGATTTTCTACCTCGGTAATCTCACGCCTAACCGCTTCTGATTCGCGGCTGGAGGTCGGCCATTGTGTAACATCTCGCCAATCCGCATAGCGTGAAAGATAAGCATCAGGGTTTAATAATTTACCGGACTGTTCTTCAAAAACAAAAACACCGTTTGATGAGCACGAAGCCCAGTACATCATTCGGTTGGCTTCATAGGTGGAGTCATCAAAATAATCCATCCCGATTTGCTTTGCGACCATCCGCATAACTGCCGGATACTCGTCCTCACTGACCTCACGGGAAAAGGGCATAACAACTCGGTATCGCTGGTGTTTCGGGTTATGACTGTGCGTAGAATAGATGAAAAGCTCAACTCCGGGAAGTTCAGTTTTAATCTTCCCAATAAAGTCTTCAGTCTCTGCGATGCAATCAGCATCAAGCAGCCCCAGCGTGCGAAAGGTCACTTGACCATTTTTACGTATTCCGCCTGTCAGCCAACCCCCGACAAGGCCACCCACATCTTTGATATCGTCGCGCTGGCTTTTGGCAAGCCTTGGATATTCCTCCGCAGTCTCCCAAGTACGGACGGGATTTTTATTTCTCGCCTTGATGGCGTCCCACTCCATCTCAATGTTTTTATACCGTTTGTTTGTTCGGCGATTACAGACTGCAACTTTAATGTTCATGTTGTTTCCACCTCCGCTTTATTGATGACCCCAAGCTCAGACCTCCTCCGTACTGATATAGCAGACAGGAATTTCAAGTTCCTGGGCTGCCTTGATTTCCTGCCACATACCGATGCTGATTTCTCTGCTGAAGACCCAGAGTTCATCCATGAGCTTTAGCATCTGAAGTCCCAACTCCATGCCTTTATTTCTTTCTGTGGCTTCGTCCAGAACCTGCGGATAAAGTAGATGTGGTGCAAATGGCGTATGACCTTGCTGGATAGCAAATCGCATATATCGCTTTGCGCTTTTCGTGTTTTCTTCAATATCACCTTGATACGGCGAACAAATAAAAACGTTCATAATAACCTCCTGATTCTTTAGTGGCTCTGCTATAAGCCACACCGAAGAGCAAAATCGGACGGGTAAATAAAAAAATCCGTCTACACTTTTCCCTTGGACAAAGCAGACGGATTTGAGTAGTAAATTTTTAAGAGTTAATCTTTCTGATAGAAGCGGCAGGTAAAGCCGTCGGCATCAAGTTTTAAGCCAAAAGTCCACTCTGGTGTCCGGCTCATCTGCTTACAGACCGCTTCAACCGACATACGAGGATCAGCTTCAATCACGATCTCATCGTGGACATGCATGACGATGTCGGAATATTTGAAGGTTTGAAGGGCTGAGCAGAGGATGTCTCTGGAAATGGCCTGGACGATATTTTCCACGAGCTTTGCCCCGTAGGTTTCCTGACGCTCCCAGCGCCGTCCTGTGCCGACACCTTCATAAGTAATGGACTCGCCTCCGAAGCGATTCTCGCCGATGCGGGGTTTGACATAGAAAAGCTCTCTACCGGAAGGAAGCGTGATGATGAGCATCCCGCTTTGATAACGAAAGCCTATGCCCTGAACTTTTGTTTTTCGCTGTTCTTTGATTGCTGTCTTGGCGGCACTGTCCACATCCCACCAGAAACGTACAATCTTGGGGTTGGAGTTCCGCCATGACTGAACAAGCCCCGGTAGCTCATCCTCAGATAAGCCCATCTCCAACGCACCCATCGCTTTGAGGGCACCGACTGAGCCACCATAACCACAGGCAAGTTCTGATATTTTGCCTTTCTGCCTAAGTTCGCCGTTCACGCCGTGTTTTATGACCGGCACGCCAAACATCTCGCTGGCTGATTGGCAGTAGATGTCACCGCCCTCAGCAAAGAGTTTCATGCGCCAGCTTTCTCCAGCGAGCCAAGCTAACACTCTCGCTTCGATGGCGGAGTAGTCGGCAACAAGAAAGATACGTCCTTCCTTGGGTATAAAGGCGGTGCGGATAATTTCCGATAATACCTGCGGAACAGAGTCAAAGAGGACTTCCAGAGCATCAAGGTCGCCTTGCCTGACGAGAGTTCTTGCTTCTTCCAGATGATCCATCTTGTTTCTTGGCAGGTTCTGTAATTGAATCAAACGGCCGGAAAAGCGCCCGGTACGGTTTGCCCCATAAAACTGAAAAAGACCTCTCGCTCTGCCATCACGGCAAACGCAGTCCATCATGGCCTGATACTTCCTAACGCTGGACTTGGCAAGCTCCTGCCTCGTTTCGAGGACATCTTTCACTTTGCCTGAAGCGGTCTCCAGAAGCTTTTTGACCGCCTTTTTATCGAGGGAGTCGGTCTCGATACCCCGACCAGCTAACCAGTCTTTTAACTGCATAACGGAATTGGGGTTTTCTAAGCCTGTCAGCATTCGGAGCTTTTGCAGGGCATGTGTCCGTACTTCCCTGTCCATGCGGATGGCTTTTTCTGCCAGCTCTTTATCAATCAGGATGCCAAGATCATTAACCCTCTGGTCTCTATGGTAGTTCTCCCATTCCATATCCGGCATGGGAAAGCTCTCGAGTCTTTCCTGTATCGCCATTTCCGTTTCTACATCCCGTTTGTTGTAGGCTTTATAGAGCTGCCATTTTTCCGGATCGTGCTCTGGTAGATTCCTCGTCCTGCCCCCATTTGTTTTGGTCGGGTTACAGGGCATGGAGAAATAGCGTATGAGGTCTTTTCCTTCTTTTAGCTTTTGCTTGTCAAGACCTAAGACTAATCCGACCTGTTCCAAAGAAAGCGGAAGCCCCAGATAAGCTGACCAGACCATGGAACAGCGCCAGCTTTCTGGGTCAAGATAGTTCAGGTATTCCGGCTCATGGCCAAAGGGCACGGGCCGCTCCAAAACATAGCCCTTTCGCTTCAGCCACTCGGTAAGACAGATTCGTTCAAACTGGGCGTTAAAAGCCCACTTGATCACATCGTCCGAGAGGATAGCTGAGATGAGTTCCATCGGCATCGCTTCGCCCTGGGCAAGGTCAATGGTCTGCACTTCGCCGCCGTCAATGGCATAAGAGATGAGGAGAATATCAAAATCAGGAGCCTGAACATAGCGGTAAACGCCCGCTTTACTCAGGTCCTCTGAGGAAAAAGTTTCAATGTCGCAACTGATATACTTTATTTCAACCATGCAAAAGTCCTCCTCAGTTTGATTTTTGAGATGGTGCCTTGGCTTACTCCATACATTTCAGAAAGTTCTTTCCCTGTGAATCCGCAATAGAGAGCAAATCTAATAGTTTCAACATCATCGATTGATAGTTTTCTCCAACGCCCACCATCCTTATAGACATCTAGTATGTTTTCCGTGCGCGTTCCATATCTCAGATTTTCAACCCGATTATCTTTTAGATTGCCATTGCCGTGCAGAACCTCGCAATTTTCGGGACACACACCTAGAAAGGTACGTGCTACAAGCTTATGAACAGGTTTTCCAGGCGTTCCTTTCTCAAGAACCACAGAGATATGCCCAGATTCACAGTACTGGCCAGGCTTCAGCACTCTGCCTTTGATCTTTCTGTAAAACTCTTTGCCGGTAAAATGACAAACACCACGAACAAATCTATCTAAGCTGCGAATGCGTCCACATGTGCTTGCCTGATATTTATCTTCATATCCGGGGATATCTTGCCAAACTTCATGTTTCATTGATGACCTCCATGTATGAGCAAAGGGACGAGGTTTTCGACCCCGCCCCCGGCAGTTACTTTTGCTGTTCTTTGACTCGCTTCCAGACTGCCTTGCCGAACTGATAGACGGCGTAAAACGGCAGGACGGCTGCCAGTCCGCCTAAGATGAAGGCATTGAAAACGATGTACACTTCCTTAAAAAGCTCTGCAAACATCGGCACGCCTCCTTACGACAGGAAGTCGTCATCGTCGCCCAGGTCGCCGAAGTCGGACTCAGCACTGGCACGGCTTCCGAGCGGCTTGCCATCACGGATTTTCTGAAGATTGTTTAGCCCACAGGCGATACCACGATTGCCGTTCGAGTTGAAGGCATAGAAGGTAATGGACGCTCTGCCGTATACTCCGCTGTAGACTTCCGAACGGTCGAGAATCGGGTTCACATCGGCGTCGACAATGCCTGGTGCTGTGGCCGAGTTGGCATTGACAAAGTAACTGTTGGTATAGGCTTCATCGTCAGGGCGCTCCACATCACCGTCACGAAGTGGCAGTTTGATAGAATTCAGAGCTGGCACCGTGCGGCTGTTGCCCTTGAGTTTGGCTTCGCCTTCCTTGTAGGCGGCTTCAATAGCTTTCTTGATGGCATCCAGTGTCTCTTTATTGGATTTCGGAATGATAAGTGAGACTGAGAACTTCGGCGTACCGCCGTTAATGGATTTTGCTTCCCACACGTTGGCATAGCTCCAGCGTGTATCTTTGCCTGTGATAACTTTCATCGGATTTGATTTACTCATGAGTGGTTTCCTCCTTAAACTCATCTAAAATTGTTGTCATTTCCGGTCTTTTATCGCTGTCCGGTACCAGCGTCGGTTTGCCTTGCGGCTTGATGACGAGATCTCCTAAGATTTCGCTGAATTGCTTTCGTCCGAGGAGAGATGTCATGGCCGTGATGCCTAAGAGCTTCTTTTCATAGGGATCAAAGCCAGCTTGTTCTACTGCTTGGGCGACTTTTACATTGTCCAGATACTTGCGGTTTGACCTGCCCTCGACCAGCTTGAAGCCGAGCCATTTCTTGCCCGACTTGGCAGCAGTCAAGGCGTAGTCTTTAATGTCGTTTGCCCAGGAGGTCAGCTCATCGAGTTGCCCCAGGATTTCCTCAATCTCCGTGTCGGAGAGCAGAGGTGGTCTTGCAAACTCCAGCTTTGCCAGCTCCAGGTTGACTTCCGCCCGCTTGGCGCAGGTCGCTTTGACCTTGCAGAACCTGCACCAGTCACCGGCTCTAAAGTCCCCCTTGCCGTCAAAAGCAAGAGCGGCAATTGGTCTCACTGTCTCATCGGCCCATGTGTAGAGGTCCTCTTTCTTCATTGTGAAAGAGCTGTAGTTGTCCCGCCTGGGCTGAATGATGGTCATCCTGACTTCATCGAAGTCGTAGATGCCGTCAAAGAGCTGGAGACAGCCGAGGGCGTAGAGCATGAGCTGCGGGTTTTCCTTGGCATCGACGAGGACGCCCGTTCCGTACTTCATGTCAAATAAATGAAGTGTTTTGTCTGCAAGAATGACGCAGTCTGCTGTGCCAAAGCCGCCCGGTACATAGTCGGAAAAGTCCAGTCGCTGTTCGATAAGGACAGCGGGATCCGGCGTGGTTTTCCTGACTTCTTCTAGGGCTTCCAGAATTTGGTCGACATATTTCTCGGCGGCATCTTCCATTTCCTGTGAATACAGGGAAAGGCCATGTATCGGATCTTCCGTCTCCATGCCCAGTGCCAGCTTCAGCCGGAACTCACAAAGGGCATGAGCCTCAGACCCCTCACGGGCATACTCCGAAGTAAAGTCTGCTACTTTTTCGTTCAGCCTTGCTGACGGTGGGCAGTGGAGCCAGCGTTCAGCACTGGATGCAGATAAGATTGCGTGCTTTGTCATTAGCTCAATTCCTCCGCATCCTTCAAAAGTGCTTCATAATCTTCTGGCTTCACGTCGGACAGACGCTCCGCATCGTATTTCTGAATGAGTGCCTTCACTCCTTTGATAAAGCCCGCCTGTGATTTCTTGGCCAACACGCCCCTCACATCGGATAGAGTTAGCTGTGGTGCCGGTTCTTCTGTTTGTACAGTTTCTTCATGGTCGCTTGCGATGGCATTAGCCAGTGCAGTAATACTTTCTGCAAGCCCTCTCATGTCGTCTGCAACATTTTTTAGTAATATGATTTGACTCATTGCTTGCCTCCTATTCCTCCCGGATTGCGATTGTCTTAACGGTGTTGCCTGGGATAATCACAGTGACTTCCTCCGTCTTGCCAAATAACAGGCGGAGCAAGCGCTCTCGAACTGTGACTTTTCGACACCGGACAATTCCATTTGTTTTTTCCGATTGTCCGATACCGATTTTTAATCGATGCCTCATCTTAAAACCTCCTTCCCAGTGGGCTGTTTTGTGTTGCCCTCTGCTGTAAGCCAGGAGGAAGAGAGTTTTCGGACGGGGTCATGAAAAATCAGCGAAAATCTTTCTAAGCTCGGCCTTGGCTCGATTGACACTTCTGCGGATAGCAGATTCATTGTGTACGGTAATTTAAAAGTTGACCACTTTGAGGGGTAATGGTAACGAAAAGTTGACCACCCCAAGACTCCCATCCTGTAAACTGGATGTATCACGCAACATACCAGGGACAGGAGGAAAGGAAGTGCTCGAAGTGGTCGATATAGAGTATATCAGAAAAAAGTACTACGTTGAAGGATGGTCAATTCGCAAGATCAGC
>JAKOPX010000031.1 GCA_029778665.1 Bacillota bacterium
ACTGCTGGATTATGTGAAGGAAGCTGGCCTGGAAGTCAGGGCTGTCGGGAAAATAGATGACATATTCGCAGGCAGGGGAATAACTGAGTCAGTCCACACAACGGACAACATGGACGGGGTCGACAAAACGCTCGGGTACATCAGGGAGGAATTCGGCGGGCTGATATTCACCAACCTGGTGGACTTTGACATGAAATACGGTCACAGGAACGATCCGGAAGGGTACGCAAAGGCTCTGAAGGAGTTTGACGACCGAGTGCCTGAAATACTCGAAGCTTTGAAAGAACAGGACATATTGTTCATAACGGCGGACCATGGCTGCGATCCTACAACGGCCAGCACCGACCATTCACGTGAATATGTCCCGCTGCTGGTGTATGGAAGAGGGATCAGAAGCGGGGTGAACCTGGGTATCAGGAAAACATTTTCCGACCTGGCGCAGACGGCAGCCGGGATCCTGGGAATAGGCGGCAGGTTCGACGCGGAGAGCTTTCTGAACATGATAGTCAGGCAGTGATGTGTATAGCGTGGATGCTGAGACGGAAATGCGCGCGTGCCTTTTTTAACGATCACTGGTGAAACAGGTGGTTTTATGAAGATAACTGATATAATCGAGAAAAAGAGGGACGGAAAAAAACTGGCCACTGAAGAAATAAACTTTTTCATCGAAGGCCTCTGTAACGGGAGCGTATATGAATACCAGGCTTCCGCCCTCCTGATGGCGATTTACATAAGAGGTCTGAACTCAAGGGAAACAGCCGACCTGACAGCGGCGATGGCGAGGTCGGGAGAAATGATGAACCTGTCCGAGATCCCTGGCATTAAAGTCGACAAACACAGTACAGGCGGCGTCGGCGACAAGACGACCCTGGTTGTCGGACCTATCGTTGCAGCATGCGGTGTGCCAGTGGCAAAGATGTCAGGCAGGGGACTGGGGCATACCGGCGGCACCATCGACAAGCTTGAGTCGATAAGGGGTTTCAGGACCTCTCTTTCAAGAGAGGAATTCATTGGAAATGCAAAACAAATCGGCATAGCGATTTCAGGACAGACCGGAAACCTGGCGCCTGCGGACAAGATACTCTACGCCCTCAGGGACGTTACAGCCACGATCAGCAGCATACCGCTGATAGCCAGCAGCGTGATGAGCAAGAAGCTGGCATCAGGAGCCGACAGGATAGTACTCGATGTGAAGACCGGAAGCGGCGCCTTCATGAAAACGCTGGAAGATTCGATAAAACTTGCGGAAGAAATGGTGTCCATAGGCGAACTGACCGGAAGGAAAACGGTAGCTGTCGTCACCGACATGGATACGCCTCTTGGCAACAGCATCGGCAATGCCCTGGAAGTGAAAGAAGCGTTGGAAGTACTGAGAGGGGACGGGCCGGAGGACCTGAAGTCTGTGTGCTTTGAGCTGGCCGCCAGGATGCTTGAGCTTGGTGGTAAAGGCGATGTAACCTCATGCAGGGAACTAGTGGAAAACAGCATCAGGGAAGGCAGTGCACTGAAAAAGTTCGGCGAGCTTGCGGAAAGGCAGGGAGCTGTACATGCGCCGTGGGATAAAGATGCGATGAGGGAAGCCGCGGTTAGATATAATGTAACGGCGCCGTTCGAAGGATATATATCCTCGATGAAGTCCGAACTCATCGGCAAGGCATCCATGCTGCTGGGTGCAGGCCGGAAAACCAAGGATGGACCGCTGGATCACAGCGCGGGTATCATCCTTAATAAAAAGACAGGCGAATATGTAAGAAAAGGTGAAAAGATCGCAGAACTGCACACTTCATCGCATCAGCTTCTGCCAGAAGCAGAGGCAATGCTGCTGCAGGCGTACGGGTTCTCAGCGGAGGTTCCGGTGAAAAGACCGCTGATCCTGGCATACGTAGACAGCAGAGGGGTCACCCGGTACTGGCCTGAACACAGATTATAACTTAAACATATACCCTGTTGCATCCCAGGGAACGGGTCCGGCTCGGAAAAGCGGAGGCGGTCAGCTGCCAAGTTCACAGAATATACAGTCCTTATGCGGCATAACTTTATTATAAGGATAAGAGTATGTTCGCAAGGGGTGTATATCATGCTGAAAAAAACCTTGTTGTTCAGCCTTTCAGTCCTGCTGCTTTTCGCAGCTGTCATGGCTGTTCCCGTGTACGGACAGATCGAAGGCGTCGTGGACTATGATTCGATGGAAGTGATGAAAATACAGAGCAACACTTCACTGACGGATCTGAAAGCAAAAGCCGCAATACTGATCGACTGCGGCACCGGGACGGTCCTGCTCGAGAAAAACAGCCATGAAAGGCTGCCGATAGCCAGCATAACAAAAATCATGTCCATGCTGATTATCATGGAAGCCATAGATGCAGGCATAATCTCATATGATACGAAGGTGACGGTAAGCGAATACTCATGGAGCTTCGGAGGTTCACAGGTTTGGCTGGAGCCGGGCGAGGTGTTCACTGTGGACGAACTGCTCAAGGCCGTGGCCATACATTCTGCAAACGATGCGACCGTGGCGCTGGCAGAAGCGGTTGCAGGCAGCGAAGAAGCTTTTGTGGCGATGATGAACCAGAAAGCCAGGGAACTGGGTATGAAAGATACCAATTTCCTGGACTGTACCGGACTTACCGATACAGGCCATTACAGCAGCGCATAC
>JAKOPX010000235.1 GCA_029778665.1 Bacillota bacterium
CTAAATTCAGCGTCGTTCGCTACGGAAACGTCGTGGGAAGCAGGGGAAGCGTGGTGCCTTTGTTTTTAACCCAGCGGGAACAGGGCCGGATAACGCTTACCGACGAACGTATGACCAGGTTTTGGATCACTCTGGACCAGGGGGTGCGTTTTGTCATCGACTGCATCAGCAGGATGCAGGGCGGTGAGATTTTTGTGCCCAAAATTCCAAGCATGCGCCTTGTTGACCTTGCTGACGTCCTGGCCCCGGGGATATGCAAGGAGACCATAGGCATACGTCCGGGCGAAAAACTTCACGAATGCCTGATTACGGCAGAAGAAGCAAGACACGCCAGGGAATATGAAGGCTTTTACGTCATCGAACCGGAGCATTCCTTTTGGAAGAAAGATGACGGCGACGGCGGTAAACCTTTGCCAGACGGTTTTTGCTATACCAGCGATAGCAACGGCTGGTGGCTTACGGGAGAAGAACTTAAAAAGATGGTCGAAAGTCTGGATGATTACGCAAAACAAGGCAAGGTGAATTGAGCTTGGAGGATAAAAATATTTTAGCTGTAGAGGGAGGTAGTCCTGTAAGAAATACTCTCTTGCCTTACGGGCATCAGTACATAGACGAAGACGATATAAAAGCGGTCGTCGACGTGCTGCGTTCGGATTGGCTGACTACAGGGCCCAAAGTGGCGGAGTTTGAAAAGCGCTTTGCCGAAACGGTCGGGGCTAAATATGCCGTCGCCGTAAACAGCGGCACGGCAGCGCTTCACGTCGCAGCTTTTGCTGCAGGCATAACTTCGGGAGACGAGGTCATAACGACGCCCATGACATTTGCTGCAAGCGCAAACTGCGTGCTTTACTGTGGGGGACGTCCCGTCTTTGCCGATGTCGAAGCCGACACGCTGCTTTTGGACCCTTCTTGTGTAGAGTTGAAGGTCTCGCCCAAGACGAAGGCGATAATAGCAGTAGATTATGCCGGTCAACCCTGTGATTACGATGCCTTAAAGAAACTCTCCGACAACCATGGCTTTGTCCTTATAGCTGATGCCTGCCATGCGCTGGGTGCTACGTACAAAGACCGTAAGGTCGGAACGCTTGCCGATATGTCCGTTTTCAGCTTTCATCCCGTAAAGCACATAACTACAGGCGAAGGCGGCATGGTAGTAACAGATAATCCTGATTTTGCCGTAAAATTGCGCGCCTTTAGAAACCACGGCATTACCACGGATCACAGAGAGCGTGAGGCCGAA
>JAKOPX010000236.1 GCA_029778665.1 Bacillota bacterium
GGGTATTAGTATGCCTGTCACAGTTGCATTCATCGGCGAGAACAAGTCCGAGCGCGTCGGTTTCATCGCAGACAGCCTTGAATACGCCAAAAATACAGGAAGGACCATAATACTGCTAGCGGACGACAGCACCTTTTCCATGGCGGAAGGCCACTTGCTTTGCCCGGGATATGCGGGAGACTGCCCCGTCGACTTTGCGCTAGAAGCTCTCTGCTCGGTGGGAAACGTGGAAAAAGGAGCGGAAGTCTTAAGCAGGATACTGGTATCGGACGAAACCATCAGAAACGCCAGGGATGCCTTCTGGGAAAGGTCGGCAAGAAGGATCATAAAATCAATAGCGCTTACTGCAGCACTCGCTGAAGCCTTTTCAAGAACAAAAACCCCGCCGCCTTACATGTCCCTGTCGGCTCGCATGGGAAAGATCTTCTCGGAAGCGGCGGACAAAAAGCTCTCGAAGTCGAAAGAAAGGCTTTGGTGGGAAAAATACGACGACGGCACGATAAGGACTCTCATATTCGACAACGCTCCCAACACAGCTGCCGGCATGATCTCCGTAACCCAGTCCTACCTTGACCCACTGTGCCGCATATCCGCTTCTGAAAGGACGAACCCGATCGAAACGGACAGGCCCGTGATCATCTACAGGCCCGCCTACAGCGAAGACGAGCTAAGGATGCTGTTGTCCCTGCTTGAGCTCAAGATGAAGGATGCCGTCTTGCTGGCTCCAGAAGCCCACGAGTACGAGCCCCTGCTTGAGTCAACCGGCTTTGATGCGATCTGCTCGACGCTTAAGCCGATGGAAGGAAGGACGATCATATTCGGACGTCAGGGCATTACGCCGTTTTTTAAGTCCAAGGTATACGACACCACGGGATTTGAAAGGCTCACCTTTCTTGAATATGAGACTCCCGACGTGCTACCGCCCGGTAAGGCTCTTGTGGTTACTGGAACGAAGTGGGACGTAGCGGACGTATCCTTCCTTCTGCTGCCAGAGAAGGGCCCGAATCTCAAGGTCGAAGAAAAAGACGAAGTGATAAGTGACCTATTGTCTAAGGAAGCGCCGAAACATGAAGATCTCGTCTCCGAAAAGGACGTAGAAGAACTCGGGCTTGAGCTTATCACGGACGACTGCGTGATACTGGAAGACTTAGCCGACCTTGAAGACTTCCTTAACGATGATGAAGATCAGTGAAGAAAAATGTTTAAATATTAAAAGGAGTGAGATATATGAGTAAAAGATCTATAAAAGTTCCAGCCGAAGTCATACAAAAAATACAAAAAGATTTTGAATTAGATAATTATCAGTTTGCTGATTTTTTTGGAATAAGCCTAAGTTCGGCTTTAGACTGGCTTAAATATGGCATTAAAAATCAAAGGGGGCATAATATTGCTCTTATAGATTCCAC
>JAKOPX010000237.1 GCA_029778665.1 Bacillota bacterium
ATCCATGGCGGCGGAGGCAGAGCCGATGTCACCATCGACGCCGACAAAATCGTAATACGCATCATAGACAGCGGTCCCGGCATCGAAGACCTGGAACTGGCCATGCAGGAGGGATATACGACAGCATCGGATGAGATCAGGGAAATGGGCTTCGGCGCAGGTATGGGACTTCCAAATATGAAACGGTATGCTGACGAGCTTGATATACAGACAGAGGTAGGCAGGGGAACAGTTGTCACGATTGTGGTGTATTTCCACCAGCAGGAAGCAAAGCAACAACAATAAACAGCGGTCTGTTCAGACCGGCATGCGGTCGGTTGCCTGAAGGGATTGCTATACTGAAGAGGTGGGATAATTGGGCGAATACTTTCATTCCGTAACACTGGACGAAGCAAAGTGCAAAGGATGCACCAACTGCATCAAGAGATGCCCCACGGAAGCAATCAGAGTAAGGCATGGCAAGGCCCGTATCATAAATGAACGATGCATAGACTGCGGCGAGTGCATCAGGATTTGTCCTTACCATGCGAAAAAAGCTATCACGGACGATATGTCCATTATCAACGCATTCAAGTACAGGATAGCTATACCTGCCCCGAGCATATACAGCCAGTTCAAGCCGGTTTACGGCAGGAACAGGATCCTGAACGCATTCTGCAGGATCGGGTTCGACGATGTGTACGAAGTGGCGAGAGCGGCTGAATATGTATCTGATGCAACGAGAAAGCTGCTTTCGGAAGAAGGTGTCAGAAAACCGCTTATTTCATCAGCCTGTCCAGCGGTCGTCAGGCTTATACAGGTCAGATTCCCCAATCTTATAGACAATCTTATCAGGCTGGAATCCCCCATGGAAGTGGCAGCTAAAATGGCCAAAAAGAGGGCTGCTGAAAAGAAGGGGATCGATCCCTCGGAGATAGGAGTCTTCTTTATCACGCCCTGCGCAGCAAAAGCCACCGGCGTGAAGGCTCCTTATGAAAGCAAGAAATCATCCGTCGACGGTGTTATTTCCATAAAGAGCATATATCTGAAACTGCTTGCCAACCTGGAGAAGGCTGATGAATCCAGGAAACTGGCAAAGGCCGGCTTTGAAGGCATACGTTGGGCCAACTCGGGAGGCGAAGGCCTGGCTGTCGGCACTGACAATTTCCTTGCTGTGGACGGGATACACAATGTAATCTCGATCCTTGAGGCAGTGGAAAACGACAAAATCGAAGGGATCGATTTCATAGAAGCGCTGGCTTGCACGGGAGGATGCCTTGGAGGACCGCTTACCGTTGAAAACGTTTATGTGGCCAAGTCCAGGCTCAAGCAGCATGTCGAAGTTGCCAAAGCTGCTCAGAAAGGCAGGAGACGGCCGCTGGAGCCATATGACGAAAGCATAGTCTGGACCGGCGAGATAGTGTATAAACCCGTACTGAAGCTGGATGCGGACATAGAAAAGGCAATGAGAAAGCTTGAAGCTCTTGAAAGGATATATACCGGGTTGCCGGGCCTTGACTGCGGCGCATGCGGGGCTCCGAGCTGCAGGGCGCTTGCGGAGGATATCGTCAGGGGCATCGCTTATGAGACGGACTGCATATTCAAGCTCCGTGAAAAAGTGAGGGACCTGGCGGCCCAGATGAAGGAACTCGAGGAGAAGACTCCGCCAACGATGGGATGACGCTCATGGCGGATCAGGCGAAAATGCGGAGTTTAGATAATGTAATAAGAGCAAGTCGGACATTTAAGGAGGACAGTATGAAGGTAGCAGAACTGGCCGCAAAGCTTGACGCAAAGGTACTTACCGGAGAAAACGGAACCGACAGGGAGATAAAGGGTGTATACTGCTGTGACCTGCTGAGCTGGGTAATGTCTCACGCAGGCAAAAGTTCGGCCTGGATCACGGTACATACCCATATGAATATAGTTGCAGTAGCGGTACTGACTGAATTATCGTGTATCATACTACCTGAGGGTATAGAAGCAGAGGAAGCGACAGTAAGTAAGGCTGCTGAGGAAGGCATCCCGATACTGAGCACCGGACTTACCGCTTATGAAATATGCTGCATTGCGCACGACTGCGGTATCTGAAGAAGACATCACGGGGTCCGGCCGCAGTATTATGCCTCTGCCGGGAGAAGACCGATGAAATTTGCTGTGGACCTGCATATCCATTCGGCGCTGTCGCCCTGTGCCGACAAGGACATGACGCCGAACAACATCGTCAATATGGCAGTTCTCAAAGGTCTTGACGCCATAGCTGTCACAGACCACAATTCAGCCGCGAACCTGCAGGCGATAAGCATATGTGCGCAGAGGAACGGGCTTGTATTCATTCCAGGCATGGAAGTGGAGACTACGGAGGAGATCCATATCGTATGTCTCATGCCTGACCTGGAAAGCATGTCACGGTTCAGCGCTGCTGTGCGGCAGGCGATGCCCCGCATTGAAAACCGGCCGGACATTTTCGGAAGGCAGCTTATCATGGACGAAAACGACAATGTAGTCTGCGAAGAGCCTATGATGCTGCTGACGGCTTGCCGTATGACTGCTGATGATGTGACAGCTCTTGCAAGGGAACTGAACGGTGTTGCTGTTCCAGCGCACGTCGACAGACCTTCTTACAGCATCATATCGAACCTGGGCTTCGTACCTGAGGAATTCGGCATTAAGTTTCTTGAAATCTCAAGAGACTGTGACGCTGCCCTGTTCAGATCGATGCACCCGGAACTGGAAAGCTACCAGCTTGTGAGGTCTTCGGATGCGCATTACCTTGGCGACATCCTGGAAAGGGAAAGCATGCTGGAACTTGACGAACTAAGCCCGGAGGCGATAATACGCAGGCTCGCCAATGGGCAGGGATGAACGTGACACGGGTTTTAAGTTTTTCATATTCGGACGGCACATATTAGTTAACCGATCTGGAGCCGACATCCGGCCGTCTGCAAGCCAGCCGACCATCAACCATCAGTCATAAACTGTCAGCAAATCATCTAATCAACCAATTTATTGAATCAAAATGAAAAATAAAGCAAACCTGCATTTATGTTGGCGCGGACGTGAAAACTGTATAATGTATACAAAATGGGCAGTAAAAATTATCGATTTAACAGTTGAATTGCGGCCGCATATTTGCTATAATGACAGCGTATTGTTAAAAGCTTAACAACTGTGGCTGACTTTATTAACAACCATTATTCAATGCTTCTGATTTATAACTG
>JAKOPX010000238.1 GCA_029778665.1 Bacillota bacterium
CAGGCGACAGGTTACGTATGACGAGTTTCTCAACTGTTCCGCCGGCATTTTTGAATGCCTTTGCGATATCATAGTCAGTGTTCGTACCCGGGAATACAGGAATGAGCACCCTGGGTTTTGCAAATTTGCCGGAACTGCCGGTCCTGGCAATACTTACGGCAGACGCATTGTTGAAACTGAAAGTCTCAACCGGCTTCTGACCGTCATCGACTTTGGTGGGGAACACGCTTTCCAGCGGCTGAATCCATTTATCAGCCAGATCATTCAAGTTGAGAACCGTCCCCCCGCACCTGATTACAGGTTCTTCCAGAGTTGTGCCGAGAACCTGGTAATCAAGACCATGCAGTAACTGATGTACATCGGCGTTAGCCTTAATCTCAAGTATAATTGAACCATAATCGGGAGCAAACAAATCTGCCGTGTTCCCAATGTTCAGTTCAACACCGATCATGTTTCCGAAGCACATTCTGCTCACAGCTTCCGCTACGCCTCCCTGGCGGACCGAATGTGCTGCGAGCACTGCTTTTTCTTTTATAATTTCATGAATCCTTGTGTAAGTCATGTGGAGTTGATCAAAATCAGGCAGATTATATTCATCTTTCCTGAGCCTGACAAGCACCACCTGGCTGCCGGCCTTCTTGAATTCCGTTGAAATGACATTCTCCACATCACCAACGGTAACAGCAAACGCAACAAGTGTCGGCGGCACATCCAGGTCTTTAAACGTACCTGACATGCTGTCCTTTCCGCCGATCGACGGAATTCCAAGTTTCATTTCGGCATAGTACGCGCCAAGCAAAGCACTGAACGGTTTTCCCCATCTTACAGGATCTGTGCCAAGCTTCTCAAAGAATTCCTGCATCGACATCCTTGCATTCCTGTAATCCCCGCCCATGGCAACCAATTTCGCGATGGCTTCGACAACAGCATAAACCGCTCCGTGGAACGGGCTCCACCTGGATATCCGTGGATTATACCCATACGTCATCATAGTGCAGGTAGTCGTATCGCCATCAAGTACAGGCAACTTGGCCACCATGCCTTCCGCAGGTGACAGCTGATACTTGCCACCGAACGGCATCAACACAGTCCCTGCACCATTGGTGCTGTCAAAGCGTTCAGCAAGCCCTTTCTGGCAGCAATTTTCAAGCTTCTGCAGATTGCTGACCCATGCTTCCTCCAGGG
>JAKOPX010000239.1 GCA_029778665.1 Bacillota bacterium
ATCCTGCGCACATTCGTGTCGGACGGCGTGGATTCCACGTAGACCAGCACTTCTTCGTCGTATGTGCGCCCCGGGTTAAGGGAGATCGTAATGGCCTTTGTCTTAACGGGACCGGTCTGCTGGGATCCTCCGTTGCCGGGAACAGACGGTACATTCCCGCCTGGATCGGACGGCAAGCTCCCGCCGGTCTCGTTGTCAGAAGGCTCATCTATTCCGAATGTCAGGTCAACTGCCGTGTACTCATCAATCTCCTGGTTAGGAAGCGGATATTGCTTTATTACCTTCGCGACATCGCTGACGATCCCCTCGGGCAACAGCTTCCCTATCGTGAGGTTGTTCATCAGTATGGCGTTCTCCGCCTCAGCCCTGGTCATGCCGATCAGGTCGGGCATTATCACTTTCTCAAGCTTCGGCCCGGCGCTGACGAAAATCTTCACAACTGTATCAGGCCTGACCAATTCGAACGCCTCGGGTTCAGTCCTGATTACAAGGTCCTTGCCGACCGTGTCACTGTACTCCTTCACGATTTCCGGCATCAGCCCGGCATTGGTCATCTCCACTTCCGCGATCCTCTGTTCCTGTCCCCTGATATCGGGTATCTCAACCATGCGGGGACCGTCGCTCACCGTGAAACTTATTGTACTGCCGGGCTTCAGGGTGTTGCCTACAGCTATGTCCTGCGATATGATGACCCCTTTCCTGACAGTCTCGTTGAATACTCTTTCATCCACTGCGGTTATGTCATATCGGCTCAGCAGTTCCTTAACCTCGTCGAATTCCCTGTTCGTATAGTCCTCTACCACAAATGAAGCCGTGTCGTCAGCAGTTATCATCGGGATGACGAGCTTTACGCCAAGGTAGGCTATCAGCGCCATGATCACAAGACCGGACGCGATCCCCAGGCATATGCTCAGCCAGTCCTTCTTCTTCCTGGTTGCTGTTTCGTCTTCTTCCATGTATTCTCCATCCCCGTCATCGGTATTTTCTTCTATTATATCAATTCCGGCACCTACAGCCTGCATCTTTTTCGTCGGGAGTTCCTCAACGGCATTGCTTCCGTTGATTTTTACATCAGGATCCGCCAGGACCTTCTGCAGATCGGCCAGCATTTCCGATGCAGTCTGATACCTGAGATTCTGGTCCTTCTTCATGGCCTTGATTATAAGATCGTTTACTCCCTTCGGTATCTTCGGATTGATATCGATGGGTTTTTCCGGCTTTTCCTGTATATGCTTCAGTGCAATGGCAACTGGCGACTCACCGTCAAACGGGACCTTTCCCGTCACCATCTCATAAATCGTGATTCCAAGGGAATAGAGGTCGGATTTTTCATCAATGAAACCGCCTCTTGCCTGTTCCGGCGAGAAATAATGTACGGAACCGATGGTGCTGCCTACCATGGTGATGGTTGCTGACGTGACAGCCCTGGCAATTCCGAAATCCGTGACCTTGGCTATCCCGTCCTTAGTGATCATTATGTTATGCGGTTTTATGTCACGGTGAACGATGTAATTCCTGTGAGCATGCTCAAGGGCTGAACATATCTGGATGGCTATCCCTATCGCTTCCTTCCACGGAAGCGCACCTTTCCGGCTGATATATTCCTTCAGCGTGATGCCGTCTATGAGCTCCATCACGATGTACTGGATGTCATCCTGTTTCCCGACATCATAGATCGACACGATGTTCGGATGGTTCAGGCTTGCGGCAGCCTGAGCCTCGACACGGAAACGCTTCACGAATTCTTCGTCATCCGTGAACTCACTGCGCAGTATCTTAACGGCGACAAAACGGTTCAAAAGCAGGCATTTCGCCTTATAGACGACTGCCATACCGCCTCCGCCGATCCTTTCAAGCAATTTGTATCTATTCCCTAAAATCTGACCTTCCATATCCACACCTTCACTAACACTTGATTACGATGACTGTGATATTGTCCTCACCGCCCTGCCTGTTGGCGGCTTCGATAAGCTTTGCACATGCAGGTTCCGGGTCGCTGCCGGAAACGATCTCAACTATTTCGCTCTCACTCACCATATTTGTCAGTCCGTCGGTGCAAAGCACATATATATCGTCAGCCTCGATCTGATGGCTTATTATGTCCACTTCAAGTTCAGGCGAAGAACCGATCGCCCTTGTGATTATATTCTTCCTTGGGTGGTTCTCCGCTTCCTCCCTGGTCAGTTTGCCCTGTCTGACCAGTTCGCCTATGTACGAATGGTCATCCGTTAGCTGCCGGATGACACCGTTGCGGATCAGGTACAGCCTGCTGTCTCCCACATGGGCCGCCGTAAGCGTGGAACCTGTTATAACAGCCATGGTCAGCGTCGTTCCCATGCCGCTGACCTCAGCACCTCCAAGCGATCTTTCATAAACGGCAGTGTTGACCTTCTTAACCAGCGCTTCGAGCTTACTGCTCACGTTTTCGCTGTCAAAGCAGCCTTCAGCAGCCAGGTTGTCCCTTATGTATTCGACAGCCATCCTGCTTGCGATCTCTCCGCTGTTGTGCCCACCAAGCCCGTCGGCAATAACAAAGGCACAGGATGTATCCGAGCATCCCGGAATAATCATATAGCTGTCTTCATTTATGTCCCTCAACAACCCTCTGTCGGTACCTGCTGCATATTTCAAGCCGTCAGCACCTGCCTTGGAATAAAGTTTTGATTATTTACGCGCTGATACTGTTTCCTTCTCCTGCTCTGCCGGTTCCCCGGCGACCATTTCCCTGCGTCTCAGTTGACCACACGCCGCACTTATATCCGAGCCAAGCTCGCGGCGAACCGTCGTTTCGATACCCTTATCTTTCAGTATCGCAGCAAACTGCTCTATACGTTTGCGTCCGCTCTGACGGTAACTGATCCCATCCACGGAATTGACCGGTATCAGGTTCACAAGGCACAAAAGCCCTTTTAACAGAAAGGCAAGCTCAGCAGCATTTTCAGGCGAATCATTGACGCCTTCTATCAAGGCATATTCGAACATTATCCTTCGGTTGGTTTTCTCTGTATATATCTTACTAGCTTCAATTATTTTGTCAATACGATACTTCCTTCCGACCGGCATCAGCTTCGCCCTTATACGGTCATTGGGAGCGTGCAG
>JAKOPX010000240.1 GCA_029778665.1 Bacillota bacterium
AAGGCCTGAACCTCTGGTCTTCCGCTGTCGTGCCTTCGCTGCTCCCATTTTTCATAGCTTCGGAACTGCTTAACTCCTCCGGGTTCATAAATGTGGCCGGAACACTGCTCGAACCTGTCATGAGGCCATTGTTCAGGTTGCCGGGCTGTTCCTCCCTTGCTCTTGCCCTGGGTGTGACATCAGGTTACCCGGTTGGCGCAAGAATAACTGCGGACCTCAGGAAAAGCGGAGCTCTGACCAGGACAGAGGCTGAACGTCTGCTTGCTTTCACAAACAATTCGGGTCCTCTTTTCATAATAGGCGCCGTAGGCACAGGCATGCTCGGTTCGCCCGCCATAGGCCGCTTCCTGTTTGCATGCCATCTTCTGGCCTGTATTACTATCGGACTCGTTTTCAGGTTTTACAGGCGATCGGAAGAACAATTATCAATATCCGGTGATGTGCCCCATCGGGGAGTTTTCAGCCGGAAGGCAGTCACAAGCCTTAATGGGAGATCTCATAACGGCATCCCGCATAAAATCCGCACCCGGACAGAACCCGGAAAAAACCCTGGAACACTGATCGCTGATGCTGTGAGGAACTCTGTTTCCACGTTGCTTTCAATAGGTGGATTCATAGTGCTTTTTTCCGTAGTGATCAGTTTCCTGGAAACAACAGGGATCATCGGGATGGTGGCATCCGCTGTCATCCGGCTGTTTCCGGGGAACATGCCGAAGTGGGATGCGGAAGGTCTCGTGTCGGGAGTTCTGAACGGATTCCTGGAAATAACCAACGGGACCGGGGCTGTCAGCCGGTGTGTCAACGTCCCGCTCAAGGTAAAACTGCCGGCCATAAGCTTTATAGCAGGCTGGGCAGGGATCTCGGTCCATCTCCAGGTAATGGGGATCGTTTCGGGAACAGACATGAATATCAGACCATATCTGCTGGGTAAGTTCCTTCAGGGCATCGCAGCCGCAATATACACCCGGGCAGGCATGGAACTGATGCCTGCCGGCAGCATAATCGCGCAGCCGGCCCTCGGGCTGCCGAGATACGATATGTATGGTTTTTTCCAGACGATGGGACGTTCGGTATGGATGCTCGCCATGGTCATATTGACCTGGATCATTATAGCAACCCTGATCCGGCTATTGAAAAACGTCAAAAAAAAGAGCCCTACTTGAGCTCTTCCCTGTTCGCCTTGATAACGGCAAGTGTGTCGGTCAGTATCTCCTCCACTTTATTCAGAATATTGTCAGCATATTCCTTTGTGCCCAGCCTGATCTCGCGGGCGTTCTTCTGCGCTGCCGCAACGATCTCGTTGGCCTGTTCATATGCCTTTTTGGTTATCTCGTGTTCATTCACCATGGACGCGATCTTTCCTTCCGCTTCCTTGATCATATTGTTGGCTTCTTTCTGGGCATCCAGGAGGATCCTCTGCCGCTCCTCCTTGACCCATTTAGCCTGCTTTATGTCGTCAGGAAGTTTCAGCCTGAGTTCCTTCACGATTTCGAGTATTTCTTCCTTATCCACGAGGCATTTCCCTGTGAAAGGAACAGTGACACTCTTTTCGACCAGATCTTCCAGTGTCTCAAGTATCGAAAGTATTTCCATGGTTTTAACCTCCCAATGATCTATCTGCAGGTCAGCTTTCCTTCTATCCTGTCCTTGATGCAGTCAGGCACGAGCCCGTCTATGCATCCGCCATTCCTTGCTATTTCCTTGACGGCGCTTGAACTGAGGAAAGAATACTGCACACTGGTCATCATAAACAGCGTTTCCAGTTCCGGCTCAAGTTTTTTGTTCAGCAGGGCCATCTGGAACTCGTATTCAAAATCGGACATAGCCCTCAGACCTTTGATCACAGCGCGGGCTCCGACTTTTTTCGCAAAATCCGCAAGCAATCCTGTGAAGCTTGTTACTTCTATATTTTCTCTTTCGCCTATCGATTCCCTTATCATTTCGACCCGTTCCTCAACGGTGAACGCCGGTCTTTTGCTTTCGTTGTTCCCTACAGCCACGATA
>JAKOPX010000241.1 GCA_029778665.1 Bacillota bacterium
ACATGCTGTGCGACACTGAGCAGTGTTATATCCTTCATATAGTTTTTTGATATGTAATCGAGCACCTGCCTGATGACGGCATTCCTGACAGGATACGGAGAACAGTCCGTATCGGCGTCGGTTTCGGTTTCGCCGCCGCAACGGCCGTCATCCTGCGCAGCGTCAAGCTTCCTGACCATCACCGCGTTGCGGACGATATCCTGCATGCAGCTTATCTGGCGCAGGAAATTTTCCCTCTCGAGTTTTTCCTGCTCTTCCTTTTCGATCTGCTTTTTCGCTTTCAGGACGACTTCGATTATTTCTTTGGGGTCCGACGGTTTGAGGATATAGTCTATTGCCCTCAGATGTATCGCGGTCTGGGCATAGCTGAAATCCTGGTAGCCGGTCAGGAGTATGCTCTTGATATCCGGCACGATTTCCTTTGCAGCCCTGATCAGTTTCAGTCCGTCCATTCCTGGCATCCTGATGTCGGTAAGCAGGATCGAAGGCATAACAGATCTGACCATTTCCAACGCTTCGATCCCGTTGGCGGCAGCCCCTGCGAGCTCTATCCCGTAATCGCTCCAGGATATGCTCTGGAGGCCCTGCCTGATCAAAAGCTCATCGTCTGCTATGACCATCCGTATCATAGTCACACCGCCAGCAATAAATTGTTGGTTAACCAATACAAGTATACTATAACATACCATAAACATACAAGCTGTATGAACTCATGCAGTTATTATGACAACAGGAAAGGGCATCGGCCGGCTTGATACGGGACAGCACATCTGATATACTGATAAAAACCATCGATGCGGGGTGTTTTGAATGAGTATCGCCGAAACCTGCCGTAACGTCAAATCAGCGGCTATCAAGCTGGCGGCATGCTCCACTGAAGTCAAGAACAGCGCTCTTGCTAAAATAGCACAGGAACTGGCCGCTCATAAGGAAGAGATATTCAGTGCAAACCAGGAAGACCTGAGGAGAAGCGAAGCTGAGAATCTGCCGATGCCGCTGCTGAAAAGGCTCAAATTCGACGAATCGAAGCTCGCCGACGTAATATCGGGCATCAACAGCCTCATCGGGCTTGAGGATCCGGTGGGCAAAACACTTCAGGCAACTGAACTTGACGATGGCCTTGAACTTTACAGGGTGACCTGTCCCATCGGGGCGATCGGAGTTATATTCGAATCGAGGCCCGATGCTCTTGTCCAGATATCGACTCTCTGTCTCAAGAGCGGGAACGGTGTGCTTCTGAAGGGCGGCTCCGAAGCCGTTGAAACGAACAGGGT
>JAKOPX010000242.1 GCA_029778665.1 Bacillota bacterium
CCTCAGGAGTATGTTGGTTAGGGTGGCTGTGCGGTCTGCGTGACCGATCTCTCAATGATTCGATCGTCCCGTCGTAACGTCTGAGCCAGCGATAGATATACTGCCGATTCGTCCGATATTTGATTGCTGCATTTGTCACACCATGTTTCAGTGAATATTCAATAAGTGATAGACGATACCTCATATCTTGTGTTATGCTATTCATGCGGGAAGCTGACCTCCTTGTGTGTTTTTGTGTGGTAACTTAAGCATACACTATTGGTTAACTTCCCGCACTATTTTTTATTGGGTGTAACACATCTATTGTAATCCTACAATATGAAACAGAATTTTACATTTTAACATGTTGACACGGTTTCATGTTCTGTGCTATTATCTTCTAAACCGATGAAGAGGGAGTAAAACTGCCAACCTGTCGCACAGAGAGCCGGGGGTGCTGGGATCCCGACGGACAGGCGCAGACAAATGGGCCTCTGAGGGCGGGGCGAACGGGTATCTTGCCCAAGTAGCTTCCGACGCGTTGCCGGCGTTATCTGGCAGGGAGTGTGATGGCACTCCGCAGAGGGGATGCAGTAATGATGCATCAATAAAGGTGGCACCGCAGGCTAACGCCTGTCCTTTAGTCAGGACAGGCGTTTTTTGTTTGCCGCAGCACAAACAGCGAAATTGCGGGATAAGCGAAATGTATGAAGAAAACCGGAAAACATCCGGGAGGTGGGTTTCATGAAAAGGCTGTTATCCGGACTGCAGCCGACCGGGAAAGAAGTCAGGAGAAAAATCGGTTTAGGCAGATAAAGGGTTACAGGCATAGGAAAAAATCCATGCAACTCATGGATTGCAAATAATGAATTACAAAAATAAGGGAGGAATGTATGATGAAAAAAGTTTTCAGGATCATCGCTGTATTAATGGTCATCTCTGTAACAGCACTGTCGCTTGCCGCATGCGGTGCAGGCAATACAGGGAAGTCCGGAAGCAGTACCGGCGGAAATGACAGCGGAAGTAACGGCGGGGACACAGGCAAGGTCATAGAGATAGGGATCGTACAAATAGTGGAACACCCATCGCTGAACACGATCCGGGAAGCTTTCATCGAGCGCCTTGCCGAAAAGGGATATGTCGACGGCGAAAACATCAGGATCGACTATCAGAACGCGCAGAACGAGCAGACCAACCTCAATACTATCTGTCAGAAGTTCAAGGCAG
>JAKOPX010000032.1 GCA_029778665.1 Bacillota bacterium
AGGTCGCCGTCCATCACTGCCTGCACGTCGCCAGTCTCGTAGTTGGTCCTGTGGTCCTTCACCATCGTGTATGGGCAGAATACATACGATCTTATCTGGCTGCCCCAGGCAATGTCCATCTGGACGCCCTTGAGGTCCTCGATTTTCTCCTTCTGCTCTCGTTCCTTCAGTTCCAGCAGCTTTGCCTTGAGCATTTTCATCGCGGTCTCCCTGTTCTGTATCTGCGAACGCTCATTCTGGCACGCTACCACGATGCCTGTGGGGATATGGGTTATCCTGACAGCCGATTCCGTCTTGTTGACGTGCTGACCGCCCGCGCCGCTGGATCTGTAAGTATCGATCTTAAGGTCTTCAGGCCTTATCTCCACTTCGATTTCATCATCGAGCTCCGGCATCACGTCCACCGATGCAAATGACGTGTGTCTCCTGCCCGACGCGTCGAACGGCGATATCCTGACAAGGCGGTGTACGCCCTTTTCTGAACGGAGGTATCCGTACGCGTTCTCCCCGATAATCTGTATCGTGACGCTTTTGATCCCGGCTTCGTCGCCGTCGAGGTAGTCCAGCGTTCTGACCTCGTAATCATGGTCTTCAGCCCAGCGGGTATACATCCTCAGCAGCATCTGGACCCAGTCCTGCGCTTCTGTGCCGCCGGCTCCCGCATGCAGCGTCATGATGGCATTGTTCCTGTCATATTGGCCGCTTAGCAGCGTTTCAAGCTTGAGCTTGTTATATGCATCCTTCAGCCTGTCAAGCTCCCGCTTGACTTCCGGTATGACTGATTCATCCTGTTCTTCGATGCCCAGTTCATTGAGGACCTTGAGATCCTCGAGATCCGAAAGCAGCTTTTCATAGGTTTCGACCTTTGTCTTCAGGGCTTTGGTCCTTTGCAGAACCTTCTGGGAGTTCTCGATATCATTCCAGAAGTCCGGTTCTGCCGCCTTGTTTTCCAGTTCCTCAATCTCGAGTTTCAGCCTGGCGATGTCAAAGAGAAGCCCCCATTTCCTCTATATTTTCGCCCAGGCTCTCGATTTCCTGTTTGAACTGCTCCAGTTCAAGCATCCATATCAACTCCTTTGGTGTTTTCTCTTCTATTATATTGTTGCACTGATTGTGGCAACGCACCTATTACTATAGCAGAAAACGGCTGGTTGTGAAAGTTTTTTTGGGGACGGTTCTTCTTACCACATTTCTGCACCTGCTGTCGCGCGCAGCCTTGTCACATTCCCTGCAGCAGTTAATCATGCATGCGGCACTGTAATATTTCCTGTGTCTGTTCATCATATGTGGCCCAGTCTCATTTCCTGTGCCTGCTTACGAACCTTCTTATCCGCCGCAGCGCCTCGGTGATGTTTTCGTACGAGTTGGCGTATGTAGCCCTGATATAGCCTTCGCCGCATGCGCCGAAAGCGGTGCCGGGCACCGTGAGCACCTTCTCCTCCATAAGGAGCTTTTCACAGAATTCGTCTGAAGTCATGCCTGTAGACTTTATGCTGGGGAACACATAGAACGCGCCCATCGGCTCGAAGCAACTGAGTCCTGCTTCCCTGAACCCCCTGACCATCACGCGCCTTCTCCTGTTGTACTCCCTGACCATGGCCTGCACTTCGTCCTCGCAGCTGCTCAGGGCTTCCGAAGCAGCATACTGGGCCGTAGTCGGCGAGCACATTATCGCGTACTGATGGATTTTGTTCATTGCCTCGATGAGCACAGGATGCCCGCAGGCGTAGCCTATCCTCCAGCCGGTCATCGCAAAGGCTTTCGAGAAGCCGTTTATCAGGATCGTTTTGTCCCTGATTTCAGGATAGCTCGCAAATGAGACGTGCTTTCCGCTGTATGTAAGTTCTGCATATATCTCGTCGGATATGATGATCACATCCCTGTCCTTAAGCACATCTACTATCTTCCTCTGGTCATCGGCACGCATGACAGCACCGGTGGGGTTGTTCGGGAACGGCAGTATGACCACCTTAGTCCTTTCCGTCAGCGCCTTTTCCAGTTGCTCCGGCCTGAGCCTGAATTCGTCTTCCTCTTTCAGTTCTATTATGACAGGAGTCGCTCCGGTAAACGCGGTGCAGCCCTTGTACGCGACAAAGCTGGGCTCGGGTATGATAACCTCGTCACCTGGTCCGGCAAGTGCCCTCAGGGCTATATCTATTGCCTCGCTGGCGCCGACGGTCACTATGATTTCCGTTTTCGGATCATATTCCACATTGTATTTCCTTGCCACGTACCGGGAAATCTGCCTTCTCAGTTCGATAAACCCCGGGTTGGAGGAATAGTGGGTATGGCCTCTTTCAAGAGAATATATGCCGGCCTCCCTTATAGCCCACGGTGTGACGAAATCCGGTTCGCCGACTCCCAGGGAAATGGCATCCTTCATCTCGTTCAGCAGGTCAAAATACTTCCTGATGCCGGAAGGCGGCATATTCCTGACTGTTGGCCTGATCATCTCCTGCAGGTTCATAATCTCAGCGCCTCCCTGTCATCCTTGCCGTTTTCTTCGAATATTACGCCGTCGTCCTTGTATTTTTTCAATACAAAGTGCGTCGAAGTGCTGATCACACCCTCCAGAGGAGCAAGCTTCTCAGCCACGAACAAGGCCACTTCCTTCATGTTCTTGCCTTCTATAATCACTGTCAGGTCGAAGCTTCCGGACATGAGATAGCATGCCTTGACCTGGGGATACCTGTATATGCGCTCTGCAATCTTGTCGAAACCCTGGCCTCTCTGGGGCGTCACTCTTAATTCAATGAGCGCCGTAACGGTTTCCTTGCTGGAGTTGTCCCAATTGATGAGCGTGTTATAGCCAACTATGACTTTGTCTTCTTCCAGTTTCTTTATCGCCGCCTCAACTTCCTCAACGCTCATGTCGAGCATGAGAGCGATTTCTTCAACGCCGGCCCTGGCGTTTTTTTCAAGGATCTCAAGGATTTCTTCCATTTTGCTGCTCACAATGAACACCCCTTTATATGTTTTTATTATCAAGTTATTAACTCTGATAATCCAATCCGGCTAGCTCCGCTATTCCATTTCATCCGGTCATACAGCATTTGCCGGCAATCTGCCGATTCTGCCGGCATAGCCGATCCGGCCGGACAGCGGTAATAAAAAAAACTCCTTTATCCCTGGCAAGGGACGAAGGAGCTGTTCCGCGGTACCACCCTAATTAACGCTTCAGGCGTTCACTCATTACGGGTACATTCCAATACCCATCCCCTGTAACGTGAGGCCACGCCGACTTTTGCCCGGAAGCTTCGATTGCCGTAAAAGCGATAACTTTTGGCCGGAACGCAAACTTCCGTTTTTTCAAGCCGGTGCTCCAAGGCTGCGTTCATCCTGATCCTTTACCGGATCGCACCAACCTCCGGCTCTCTTGAAAATTCACAGGACTACTCTTCCCCTTCATCGCAGTGATATTTATTTTGTCATATACGATTTTCATAGATTATAGCAATAACCCGGAACGATTTCAAGTGTACGCTGAAAAATTCCGGTAATACGTGTTTCAACCGTTCCAGGTATTATTCGGATACCAGGTCCTGCCATCCGCTCCCGGAGCATGTTCTGAAGCCGTTGCCGCTTCCTGCTGCGCCGCTTCCGGTTCGGAAGATCCACCCTCGGCATTCTCCCCCGCAAGGTCCGAAAGCTCCTGTGTATACCTGGTGAGTACCTTTATGATCTCGGCTTTCAGGTTTTTCACTTCCCTGCGGATATCGACGAGCTTCTCTTTCTCCTGTTCATTGGCTTCCTCAAGCCGCTTTTTTTCCTCGGCGGCTTCGTTCCGTGCTTCCTCCCGGATCCTCTCGGCGTCTTCCCGGGCCTGGATCAGCACATCGGCTATCTTTGCCCTGGTCTCATCGATTTCATCGGCCTTTTTCTGCAGTTCTTCATATTTTATTTTGAGTTCCCTGTTCTGATTCCTGATTACGGCTATTTCATCATCTTTGCTCTTTAGTTTTTCATCGAATTCCTTCAGCATTCGTTCGATGTATGCATTTACATCGGATTTTTTGAACCCGCCCATGAATGACGTCCTGAATCTTCTTTCACCAGCCACAGGAATCCCCCTTCATAAAGCAATCTATCTCTATATATTCAATATCGATTCACAAATTCCTGCCTGTACAGAAAATAATCTTGAGTGGAACATATACCCAGAACAAAAGAATCAATGTGCTAAGTCTTGAGGACATTGCCGGAAGGCCTGTAGTGCAAGACCCAAAGTACGTTGCTGTAAATGTTTGAAATCCACCGTCCCGGTAACACTGCTGAAAGGAACTGTATTATAGACCCGGAACGCTTTGCAAAAAATCCGGCATAAAATACTGAAAAAGCCCGAAATACCAGGCTGGAGACCCGGGACATCAGGCTGTGGGTATACATGTGTCATGCTGAAAAATCAGTAACCGGACATGAAGATCCGGCATGCCCGGACCAATCTTATTAAAGGTTTTTATCGATCAGCCCGGCAAGTTCGCTTTTGGTCCTGGCACCAACGACTTTGTCGACCACCTGGCCGCCCTTGAAGAACATGATCGTCGGTATGCTCATGATCCTGTACCTGTACGAGATTTCATTCTGCTCATCAACGTTTACCTTGCCTACAACGACTTTACCCTCGTATTCCTCCGCAAGTTCCTCGATTATGGGCGCAACAGCCCTGCACGGTCCGCACCATGCCGCCCAGAAATCCACAACCACGAGTTTATCTGTGCCGTTCACTGTCTGGTCAAAATTATCCTTTGTCAAAGTTAACGCTTTCCCTTCTGCCATTTTGGTAAACCTCCTGTGAAATTGTTGCTTCGTTTCTATTATTGTTACCCTCAATTTCTGTGTTAAAACAGGTATCTGTGTCACGATACCTGTCCGGATCGATCCCATTCTATTTTTCCAGCGTTCTGAACACAAGGTTTTGTCCGTCCAGATAAACGATATACTGATCGAGCAACGTGATGAGCCGGCCTTCGTACCTGGTCAGCCTGCGGTCCTGCGGCGCCGTATCACTCCAGGGGTCAGATCCGTTGAACCGATCTTTCAGTCCGTTCAGCCAATCCGCTAATCCACTGTTCTGGCTGTATGATTCGTGCTTTCGATCGTCTGCCTCAACGCTGCTGTCAGTTCCGCCGTTATGGCCGGACTCCCCATAGTCTGAGCCGGTCGCTCTATTGGTCTGACCTGACAGCCCGCCGAACTGGTCGGATGTTACGTCCGTCCGGTCCTTACGCCCGTTTCCGCGCTTCACACATTCGACGGTCCTGGTGTCCCGGTCCACGACATAGACGGACCCGTCAGGAGTAATTATGATATCATCCGCCGAAACCGCCATATCCAGGTTTATGCTTTCCCAGTCACCTGCATCCGAACCGGCTTTACCATAACGGATCTCCGTTACATTTCCTGATTTATCTGTAATACCCGCATATATCATGTCCCTGCCGTCGATTTCCAGCAGCAGGTGGGCCGACTTTACCGGGATGTATGTGGTTTTCCCGGTTTGCCCGTTCCTGACGCGCGTTCTTTCACCGGCAGGCTGATATACCAGGTTGTCGGTGTACAGCGTCTCCTTTATCACTGTCGTAAGGTCTGTTTTGAATATGAGGCTCAGGTTGTCCATTATGTCGAACCGGTAGATCCTCGCACGCGTGTCGCTGGTCTGTATTTTGGGATAAACAATGTTGGTCATCGGCGAAAGCTCTATCCCGACGACGGCGCTTCCCCCGGGCAATCCTTTTATATCCGGGTAACTCCTGTCGAGATCGGGGATCACGTCATAGGTCGATATGCGGACGCGCCCGCTTTTGCCTTCCGGCTCCTTTATGGCATATATGAGCATTTCCCTGTCCGGGAGCCATCTGTTGAATGTGATCACTCCGCCGGCAGAGTCGAGCCTCCTGATTTCCCTGCCGCTGTCGATATCCACGACGATAAGCTTCCCGTCAAGCATATAGGCGGCATACAGGCCGTCGAAGGACACGCTGATATGGTCTGCGCCTTCAGGAAGCCTGTAGCTCCGGTTTTTGACGGCGGGAAAATCCATCTCGTACATCGTTGACTTAAAATGTCCCCTGTTGGGAAGGTAGACGTAATTCAGCCAGGAAAGGAACGCCGTCTGGAGGATGACAGATATTAGTATCCATTTGTATATAGTTTTGATCTTCTTCATCTTCTGTTTCCTCCGACTCAGCCTCTTACAGCCCGGCTGTCCGCAGGCAGCACCACGAAGGCCGACGGCACAAGCCTTTCGCCGAGTTTGTCCGAAGGCCTGTTTATCACCTTTCCGTTATAATACATCGTCGTTGATGAACCGCCGTCAAGATTTGCTGCGTTAACTGCACCATACTCGAGAAGTATGTCCTGGACTTCTCTCAGTGTTGCACCCAATGAGTCAAGCGAACGTCCGTCTATGACCAGCATCAGTACTTCGCCGGTCTTTCGCTGCCCTATAGCCGTACGTGGAGCGATGCCCCAACCGCCGTCGCCTTTTTTGATGGTCGGCTTGCCGTTGACGATGAGGGGCGGTCCAAAGCTGACGCCTTCTTTGACCCCATACTCCATCAATTGCTTTATGGTATGCTTTCCAACTATCAGCATTCCTTCTTTTGTGAATGCCACCGTCTCCTGCTTTACATCTTTTCCTTCGTATTGATCGTATATCACTTTGCCGTCGTGGATGATGAACCCCATCGGGATGCCGCCGGTGCCCGTCCATCCCCTGTCCAGGAATCCGCCGGCGTTGATGCCCGCCACTCCGCCGTTGTTTTTCGTTATCCGGCTCGTGGTCTCTCCTGATTCCGGGAACAGTGAAGAATATCCGACTATCACCCTCGTGGGGTCATGCACCACCATGAGCTTTCCCTTGAAGTCACCGCCTTCGATGTTGTAGACCTCTATGGTGCTGTCATGCTTGCCGCTAAGGTCGATCCTTTCTATCTCCTCGCCCCTTGCCGTGGGGTCATCTGCGTAGGAACCGCTCAGGATCCTTGCTATCGCTTTTTCTGAAAGGAAGAATCTTGCAATATACTGGTGGCTCAGCGTATTCCAGGATGCCCCGACAATGGTCCCCTTTACTTCCTCGAAGGGGCCGTAGAAAATGAACAGCGGCATCGTGACCAGTGCAAAAAAGAACTGGAAAAGCAAAAAGGCAAAAAGGCGCTTTTTCCCTGAACCTTGCGCCGGTTTTGCATTTTGGCGGCGGCGCGTTCCGGCTGCATATGCGCGGTTTGATCCGCCCGTCCGGCCAGTACTGCGCCTGTTCCCGTCCGCATATCTGTTTTTGTCTGTTTGAGCGTTTTTGCCCATTTTGACCCCTTTCACACCTGATGACCAAACGTTTCTATTACCGCCGGATCCGCCGGTCTGTCGCCTTGCTCTATTATTTTAAAGGAATACCGGCTCAAACGCAATCTGCGGCAGTTATTACCATGTTTTCCGGCCATGTTTATGCAGGACCACACCTGCAGCAGATACCCCGCAACGCCCTGTTACGGTTCGCGGTCCCATCGTGCAGGTGACCGGGGAAACGGCGCAGCCAAAGGTAAAGCATCCATGACTGTTCCGGTTGGCGGAAAAAACTTAACCAAAATTTAATAATAGATTTTGAAAATTGTGGTATAATTAACTGAACTAAATAACCGGCGTGCCCGGCACGTCAGTTATTGCTTGAGTGATCCTGTAACAGGAGTGATCGAATGAGACCAATAGGCAGAATCACCGTGCCGACAGTGATGCCGCAAAGGCTTGCAAGGCTCAGGGACATCGCGGGCAACCTGTGGTGGACCTGGAACAGTGAAGCCGCTGAAATGTTCAAAATGGCAGACGAATCGCTCTGGGAGGAAACAGGCGGGAACCCGGCTGCCTTAATCAAAAGGATAGCAAGCGAAAGGCTGGAGCAGCTTGCAAATGACCAGTGCTTCCTTGATGTATATGACAGTGTGGTAAGCAAATTCGATGCATATATGGACCGTACCGACACATGGTTCAGCAGGACTTATCCGGACCTGAAGGACCGCATGGTGGCATATTTCTCAGCCGAATACGGCCTCAGCGAGACCCTGCCCATATATTCGGGCGGGCTCGGTGTGCTGTCCGGCGACCATTGCAAGTCAGCCAGTGATCTGGGCATCCCGTTCACGGCGGTAGGCCTGTTTTACAGGCAGGGCTATTTCAACCAGAAGATAAACCATGAGGGCATGCAGGAAACCAGTTTCAGCACCCTCAACATAAGCGAACTGCCCGTCAGCCAGGTGACCGGCGAAAATGGCGAACCTGTGATGATCAGCGTGGATCTTCCCGGGAGGACGGTCTACGCTTCGATCTGGCAGATCAGGGTCGGTACCGTGAGCATTTACCTGCTTGACTCGGATGTTCCCCTCAATAACGAACAGGACAGGCATATCACTGCGAGGCTGTACGGCGGGGATCATGATACCAGGATACAGCAGGAGATACTGCTGGGCATAGGCGGAGTCCGGGCTCTGGAAGCCCTCGGCATCACACCGGCGGTTTACCACATGAATGAAGGACATTCAGCTTTCCTGTGTTTTGAGCTTATCAGGCGGAACATGATAAAATACAATATCAGCTTCCATGAAGCCAGGGAGCTTGTTTCACCGTCGCTTGTCTTCACTATCCACACGCCGGTACCGGCAGGTATCGACGTATTCTCGCATGAAGCGATGGATATCTATTTCACCTCTTTCAGGGAATCCATGGGCATAAGCCGAGAGGAATTCCTCGCCCTGGGGCAGGATCCGGGCAACCCCTACGGTTTCAATATGGCTGTGCTTGCAATGAAAATGGCCGCCGGCAGGAACGGCGTCAGCAAACTCCACGGCGCCGTGACCAGGCGCATGTTCAGCAGCCTCTGGCCAGGCGTTCCTGAGGATGAAGTACCGGTAACACATGTTACCAACGGCATCCACACCATGACATGGCTGTCCCCCGTCCTGCGGAAGCTATTTGACAAATACCTGCCGGAAGGATGGGAAAACAGGTTATACGAGCGCAGTACGTGGGAATCTGTTGAAAATATTCCGGACGAGGAACTTTGGAAAGCTCATCTGAGTCTTAAGAAAAGCATGGCAGAGTACCTGAACGGCAGGATCCGTTCCGGCTGCTTGTCCAACAGGACGATGAATTCGTGCAGGGGTATCGATCCCGAGGCTCTTACGATAGGTTTTGCAAGAAGGTTCGCGACATACAAGCGCGCAACGCTGATTTTCAGGGACATCGAGCGTATCCGGAAGCTGCTCGGCAAGGAAGATGCCCCCGTTCAGATCATTTTTGCAGGTAAGGCCCATCCGGCAGACAAGCCGGCGCAGGACTTAATAAAATATATAAATGACATCTCAGTGCAGGAAGGCTTCAGGGGCAAGGTATTGCTCCTTGAGAACTACAATATGGCGCTGGCGCGACGGCTGATCCAGAGCGTCGACGTTTGGCTCAACAATCCCCGCATGCCCCTTGAGGCGAGCGGTACCAGCGGCCAGAAAGCCGGTCTCAACGGCGTCCTTAATTTCAGCGTTCTGGACGGCTGGTGGAGGGAAGGTTACAACGGGCAAAACGGCTGGGCTATCGGAACTGAAACCATATATCAGGATGAATACCACCAGGACAATGCAGACAGCGATTCGCTGTATGAGACTCTTGAAAACAGCATAATCCCGCTCTATTACCAGAGAGATGAAAAGGGCGTGCCAAGAGGCTGGGTCCGGATGATGAAGGAATCGATCATGTCGCTGGCGGCATATTTCAGCACCCACAGGATGCTGCAGGATTACATGGTGAAACTGTATGTTCCGGCCATGAAGAAGGTCAGTGACTTCTCGCCCGGCGGCAGTGTGGACTGCCAGATACTCATACAGCTTTCTCAGTGGAAAAAGCATGTCCGCGACAACTGGCACCTTGTGGCTGTAAGGCGCGGCGGCTGGCATACGGAAGGACCCCGCGAAGCCGGGAATGCTGCGTCGTGCAGCGGTGACAGTGCCGACTTCACTTGTGTGCCCGGCTCGAAAACCACGCTGGAAGCGATCGTGTCACTCGGCGCACTTAAACCGGAAGACGTGTGTGTCGAGTTGTTTTATGGTATCATAGGAGATGACGGCGAAATAATAAATGGCAGGCACCTGCCGATGCAATTGTGCGGAGAAGCGGAAGGCGGCACATTCAAATACTCGGCTGACCTTTATCTCACCGGCGGAGGCGAGTATGGGTACCAGTTCCGGGTGTTGCCGCATCATCCGCTGTTGACAGACAAGTTCGGGCTCGGACTCGTAAAATGGTCTGAGTGTTAAGTAAAAGAGATGAACTTTGGCACAGGACGTGACCGGGTGCTTCTGAACATATATGAACGTTTTTGCTGACTCCATGGAGGACGCAATGCAGAAGAGAGTTTTACCGATTTTTCTGGCAACAGTCCTTATATTGACATGTTCTTATGGCGTGTGCTTTGCAGGTACCGAAAACACAGCCCCTGGTACTGCAGGTTCTGGTACTGTTTTTCAAATTTCCGGCTCAGGTACGCAAAATCCGGGATCGGGAAATTCCGGCCCAGGTAATCCGGGGGGCGTAAACCCGAATACGCTGAACCCGGCCCAGGGATATGCAGCTTCCGGTTTGCAGAACCCCGTCCCCGCAAGCACGGGGGCAGGTACCGGTAACACGGCAACAGGGGATGAAATCACGGGCCGCGGTGCCGCCAGCATGGTTCCGGCCCCTGAAATCAGCGCCCCTTCCGCCCTTCTCATGGAAGCTGAGACCGGGCAGATACTGTATGAAAAAAACATCAATGCCCCGCTGCATATTTCTGCGGCCAATAAACTCATGACAATACTCGTTGCCATAGAGAACGGCAACTTATCTTCCTATGTGACAGCCAGCTCCGAGTCGGTCAACACCGAGGGATCAGTGCTGAACCTCGTGGCCGGCGAAAAATACCTGATGGGCGACCTTCTGTACGCCATCATGCTTACATCAGCCAATGACGCAACCATAGCTGTTGCCGAGCATGTTTCCTCCGGCGACATCGGAAAATTCGTCGACCTTATGAACAAAACCGCCGAAAATCTGGGAATGGCCGATACACATTTCTCCAACCCGACCGGTTTGTACGATGAAAAACAGTATACGACCGCGCGTGACATCGCGACGCTTGTAAGGTACGCCATAGCGAACCCGCAGTTCAATACGTTGTTTACCACGAAAGTTAAGCTATGGAATGACAAGAACAAATCAAGCCTGCTCACGAGTCCGTTCAGACTGTTCTGGGAATATGACGGGATACTGGGCGGCAAGACCGGTTACAACACGAGAGAAAAGCAGACCGTAATATCCACGGCATCGCGTTCGAACCTGAGACTCATCAGCATCGTGCTGGATGCCCCGGAAGCAACGATGTTCACCGATACCAAGGCGCTCCTGGACTACGGTTTCAGCAATTTCCGGAAGGGCACGCTGGTCAGCAAAAATGAAGTCATAAGAACCGTTGAGTTCGAAGGCCATGAGGTTAGGCTAATCAGCCAGAACGACATAATGTATGTGCATCCTTTGGGCGAAAGCTATATAAAGGATTTCGACGTCACGGTGGATCTCAGATCTCCGCTCAAGAGGACTGTCCCTGCAGGAAGCGCCGTCTATATCCTGAATGACGGTACCGAAGTGCGCATAAGCCTGTTTCCTGAAAGTGAGATCGTACCGGTGGAAGATAAGAAAACCAGAATCCAGAAAATCGTTATGGAGAACAAGGACATATTTATCATTGTTGCGGTGCTGGTCTCCATTGAAATACTGCTGCTGATAGCCAATATCGGCAAACTCATCGCGAAACTCATCACGCTCTCGCAGCGCCGTGACAGGAAAAGGTCATAGTGGCAGGGTACATCATAGATAAAAGCCCAGAATTCATAACAAAAGCCCGGTTCTGCAGCTGAAACAGACTCCGGGCTTTTTAACTGCCATTTCAGTTCGTGTCATCAATACTCATAAACGATGTTCACATATGCGGTGATCTCAAGCTGTCCTGCCTGTATGGGAGTTGATGCGCCGACTCCTTCAGCCTTCATGTCATATACGGCGTAGTTGAGCAATGGGCTGTATCCGCCGCTTTCATTGACTGTGACCGCACCCTTCAGCTTGACGCCAAGTGCATCGGCTATAGTCTTTGCTTTCCTGTCTGCCGCAAGTACGGCATTCTTAAGCGCTTCATTGTAATAATCCTCATAGTTGCTGAGGCCGAATCTGATGCTGCTGCTCGTGTTGACACCGCTTTCGGCAGCCGCATCGATCACGCTGCCGACTTTGCTGAGATCCCTCACAGTAACGTTCACGGTGTTGTTGACGGTATAACCCGTTATCATGCTCTCGCCGGTCTCCTTATTGTAGCTGTACACAGGACTGATGGAATAGTTCGATGTCTGGATGTCTTCATCAGCGATACCCAGAGCCTTTATGGAACCTATCACTTTCTCCATCGACCCGGCATTGGCTTTCTGGGCAGCTTTAGCATCCTTGTCCTCGGTCACGACGCCGAGACTGATTGTTGCGAAGTCGGGCGAAGCTGTGACTTTCGACTGTCCTGAAACGTTAATCGTCTTCTTCTCTGCCTTCTCCTCGGCTGCTTCTGCCGGCGCATTGGCGAAAATCCCGATCGCTGCAACGAAAATCACTGCAGCGGCAAGGAGGATCACTGCAATCGATAGTTTGCCCTTTGCCGAAAATGCCTGTATCATCAAATACACCTCCAATGTTCGCAGATGCCGGTCAGAACAAGACCGTCTGCATAATTTTCCTTTACTGGATTAGACGGTCTTATACAGGCGAAAGTTCCGGACGGGCTGCAAATGACGACCATTTCCCGCACCTGTCGCCCCACCTGGCCTGCACACGGCCATCTGTCCGCAATTCGACCACTTCGCACAGTCCCGGGCAGCCACTGCATTCAAAGCTTCTTGTCTCGTAAATCCTGTTTGCCGCATCGAATCCATTGAATTTCGTCACGGAGTTTTTATCATTCATAATTTTACGCCGGGCAATAAGCGCGGCTCCAAATGCTCCCATCACATCGTATTCTCTCGGGATCGTCAGCTTCATTCCAAGCGCTTTTTCAAATGCTGCAGCAATCCCTTTGTTTGCAGCAACGCCGCCCTGGAAGACGACAGGCCCGTGTATTTCCTTGCCCTTGGCCAGATTGTTGAGGTAATTCCTCACCAACGCCTCGCACAGGCCGTTGACGATGTCTTCGATACTGTGACCGGACTGCTGTTTATGTATCATGTCCGATTCAGCAAAAACAGCGCATCTGCCGGCGATCCTGACCGGCGTGACGGACCTGAGCGCCATATCGCCGAATTCCTCGATGGGGATTCCGAGCCTGGCAGCCTGCCTGTCGAGGAAAGATCCGGTCCCGGCCGCGCAGACGGTATTCATTGCGAAATCGTAAACCACGCCGTCTTTCAGCAGTATTATTTTCGAATCCTGCCCGCCTATCTCAAGAATGGTCCTGACACCCGGGACGACCGCCTGAGCCGCGACTGCGTGGGCAGTTATTTCATTTTTTATTACATCTGCTCCCGCTATGACTGCTGCCAGTTCCCGCCCGCTGCCCGTTACACCGACACCCTTTATCGGCGCATCGCCGCATTGTTCCGCAATTATCTTCAGTCCGTCGATCAGCGACTGTATCGGCCTGCCGCCGGTGCGCCTGTAATGTTTTGCCGTTATCTGCCCGTCACTGTCGACCGTGACCAGGTTCGTGCTGACTGAGCCTACGTCGATTCCAAGATATAAGGCTTCCTTTTCTATACTTCCCACTCTCCCCTCTTTCGCGCAACCGTCCTTCTCTGTTATGCGTGTATGTTGTCATGTGCTTTTTTCCCTTTGCGCATGCCGTGCGCCTTCCGCCTTTCCAGGTTTTCTCTCCGCCCTTCCAGCATGTCGATGAATGCCTCGATCCTCGTCATGTATCCTGCTTCGCCGGTCATTTCGTCGATTATCAGTGTCAGCACCGGGATGTCCAGGTCCCTTTCAACCGACGGCAGAAGGCTTTCCGCCACGATCTCGGGCATACAGGAAAACGGGAATATCTGGATCACGCCGTCGTATCCGCTTTTTGCGTATATCGCGGCGTTGCCGACGGTTTCCTGGGCATGTCCGCCTATCATCGCACCGAGCCAGGGTTTCGCCGCTTCTGCAAATGCCATGTCCCTTGGCAAATGGAGCGGTTTTTTTAACATATGCTCGATGATCCAGTTGCTCACCGTTACTTTCCTGTCGACTTCCACACCAAGCCTGCCGAGCCTGTGCTGGATGTCAAAACTGGCAAAGTGCTCGATGCCGGTGTATATCTCCCCCACTATGCCTACTTTCAGCGGATCTGCGTCCGGGTCAAGGTGGACCGATTTAAGCATGGCCTCCGTTTCATCCAGCAGTTTCAGGATGTTTTTCGTCCCGGCAGTCCTGAGAGCTTTTTCCCTGAATCCGTTGTATATCCTGTCCGTGGCGCCGCGTTCACTTTCACGTGCCCTGGTCCGGAATGCAAGCATTTCGATCTCGTCTGAGCGTTTTGCGATTTCCACGGCCCGCAGAAGTACAGACGGCAGTTTCATCAGCTCGGATGCGCCGGGCACGACACTGCGGATCCTGGACAGCAGGTCCATTATGTCTGTGCCCTCCAGCGTGATCACTTCCATGTTGAAGCCCGCATCCTTCAGTATTTCCATGTGGAGCTGCGAATAGTACCCGAACCTGCACGGGCCGCATCCGCCGGCCATGAGGATCGTGTCGGCACCCATCTCGTATGCCTGAATGTAGTTACCGATGTTTATTTTCAGCGGCAGGCACACCATTTCAGGAGAGTACCTGGTGCCGAGTTCCAGCGCCCGTTTATTGTTGAACGGCGGGATGACATAATCGATGCCGATATCGTCAAGTATGGATTTAACGCATATATATGTATTACCCAGATGCGGAAACGTGACCTTCATTTTGCCTTCTCCATTGCAGCATATCAATAAAAGCTTCAAGCCTCGTATTGAACCCGGCCTCTCCGGTATGCTCGTCTATCGTCATGGTTATGAGCGGAATGCCAAATCTCCGCCTTACATGCCTTTCGATCAGGTCATTTACAAACGAGTCTATGCCGCAGCCAAAGCTGGACAGGAATATGAACCCGTCGACTTCACTGCTTTCAGCCATGTGGAGCGCGGCGCCGTATGCCAGCCTGCCGTGGTTCCAGAACATCGGCTTTGGCAGCGTTGACGCATGCCTGTTTATGTCGGCCTCATCCACCGTTTCTATCGTCCTGGCCTCAACCCCGTGGCGGGCCAGCTTCCTCAGCAGATCCATGCTGATGTACCTGTCGTAAACG
>JAKOPX010000243.1 GCA_029778665.1 Bacillota bacterium
CTACCTGGCCAATGCAGTCTCTCATCTGCCCAAGTCTCTTACCGCTGCCGGCATGTTTTGGGTTCAGGCTGCGATTGACTTCTTCATTCCTTCGGGGAGCGGACAGGCCATGGCGACGATGCCGATAATGTCTCCTCTGGCTGACCTCATAGGCGTCACCAGACAAACTGCCGTGTTGGCATACCAATATGGCGACGGATTCACAAACCAGCTGTTCCCAACCTCAGGTGTGCTTATGGCCACCTTGGGCATGGCAAAGATTCCCTATGAAAGATGGCTTAAGTTCATATGGCCGATAATGGTCTTCTGGTTCATCGTCGGTACCGGCATGGTGATCGTGGGATCGATGATAGGATACGGGCCGTTTTAGCGACGGGCCTATAACATAAAGGCGACCGGGTTTCGGTCGCCTTTATGTTATGAGTGCTTTTGCGGAAAAAATTTAAAACAGCAGCATCGCTATGGGGATGGTAACGAGGATGGATAGTGCAACCCTTTCAAACCATATCACTATAAGGTCTTTTATCTTTAGCGGGATGTCTGTTCCCATGATGCAGGGAATGATGCCTGAGAAGAACAGGACCTCGGATATGGAGATCACGGCGATGGTAAATCGAAAGACAAGGCCGGGATCTATGCCTGTGTTGGCCACTAATATTGCGGGAAGAAACATCTCAGCCAGGGATACGGCACAAGCCTTTGCAGCCAGCATAGCCTCGGGAATGTTAAAGAGCTTGAAAAGTGGATAGTAGATATAGCCAACGATGTCGAAAATTGGAGTATACTTTGCCGTCATGAGGCCCAAAAACCCGATCGATATTATGGAAGGAATCACGGCAAAAGCCATATTTAAACCCTCTTTGAAGTTGTCCTTGATCGTTTGCCCTATGGATGGTGCCTCCATGGCTGTCATCACACCTGCCTGCCAGGCGCGCTTGAACGAAAATCCGCCTCTTTCTTCCTTGGCCCTCTTGCTGCTTCCGTCGTAATAGCTGTCAGGTATCGCACTGAGGGGCCACAGCCTTGCGGTTATTGCAGTGACGACGAAAGTGACGATCATGGAGACAACGAAAAACAGCATCCAGTAATCCATGATCTTAAGCGTCTTGGCTACCACGAGCATAAAGGGTGCAGAGACCGTGGAAAACCCCGGGGCTATGATTGCGGCTTCTCTGGCCGAATAAAGGCTTCGCCTGTATATGTTATTGGTTATGATGAGGCCCACCGAGTAGCTTCCCACGAAGGATGCGATGGCATCTATAGCAGATCTGCCCGGGGTTTTAAA
>JAKOPX010000033.1 GCA_029778665.1 Bacillota bacterium
ACACAATTGAAGCGATTGAAAACGCAAAGACCGGAATGAAATGGAGCGACATCGGAGTGCAGTGGACACTTGCGCAGGCTTACCTTTACAGCAAGGATGCCGGGAACGAGCTGCCGAACTTTGCCGAGGTCATCTGGGACGAGGATATTGAAACCATCCTTGCAGACTGCAGAAGGCTTGGCGTGAAGGAATTCACCATCAGCTCCACCTTTTCAAGCCTCATCGAAACCATTGCAAGGTTCGAAGATCTCGGCTGCACGCTGGACGGAATCGTAAGAGTCAAGGAACGCTGCACCCACTTCGGAAGCGACGAGCATGCCCTGATTCCCGCATTCAAGATGACGGTGAAGGAGGCATAAACCATGTGGAGCGAAGGAACCATCGAAATTCCTGATGCGGCTGACAAGAACAAATACACAGCCTGCCATTACTGGGTAAAGCACTATGACGAGCCCAGCTGGATCTACGGTCTCAACAAAGGCAAGATTTCCAAACTCATGATTAAGATCAACGGAACGGTCGCGGCAAACTACGACAGAGGCTGGGACATCGAGCCCACCTGTAAGGAAGCAGAGCTTGCGCTTTGCATCCTTCTGAACAACTACAACTAAGCAAAACCTAAGAATGAAAATTCCGGGAGACAGGAGCCACGCGGCTCTTTCTCTCGTACTGATAAAATTTGAAGATCGCTTCGGCGGTCTTTTCTTTTGCCCTGAAGGAGGCGGTCTGCATGGCAATGCGAAAACTGAAAAAATACAAGCCGACCCGCTTCATGGCAAAGACCTCCGCCTACAGCAAAGAGATGGCCGACTATGCCGTCATGTTCATTGAAAGCCTGACTCATACCAAAGGCACGTGGGCCGGAAAGCCCTTTGAACTTATTGACTGGCAGGAGCAGATCATCCGCGACCTGTTCGGTGTTTTAAAGCCAAACGGATACCGGCAGTTCAATACGGCCTACATCGAAATTCCAAAGAAGATGGGAAAATCTGAGCTTGCCGCTGCCGTCGCCCTGCTCCTTTGCTGCGGTGATGGTGAGGAACGCGCCGAAGTCTATGGCTGCGCCGCTGACCGCCAGCAGGCAACTATCGTCTTTGATGTTGCTGCTGATATGGTGCGGATGTGCCCGGCCTTAAACCGCCGCGTGAAAATCCTTGCTTCCCAGAAGCGGATCATCTACGAGCCGACCAACAGCTTCTATCAGGTGCTCTCCGCTGAAGCCTACTCAAAGCACGGCTTTAACATTCACGGCGTGGTCTTTGACGAACTGCACACGCAGCCGAACCGAAAGCTCTTTGATGTTATGACCAAAGGCTCCGGCGATGCCAGAATGCAGCCGCTCTACTTTCTGATCACGACTGCTGGAAATGATACAAACTCCATCTGCTATGAGGTTCACCAGAAAGCGCAGGACATTCTTGACGGCAGGAAGCTTGACCCGACCTTCTACCCGGTCATCTACGGGGCCGAAGCAACCGAGGACTGGACTGATCCAAAGGTCTGGAAGAAAGCCAATCCATCCCTTGGTATCACGGTCGGCATCGACAAGGTGGAAGCCGCCTGCGAATCTGCCAAGCAGAATCCCGGTGAGGAGAACTCCTTCCGGCAACTACGCCTGAATCAATGGGTAAAGCAGGCCATCCGCTGGATGCCAATGGACAAATGGGATGCGTGCGCTTTCCCGGTCAGCGAGGATGACCTTGAGGGCCGTGTCTGCTATGGCGGCCTTGACCTCTCCTCCACCACAGATATTACGGCATTCGTTCTGGTCTTCCCGCCGCTTGACGAGGATGACAAATACGTGGTTCTTCCATACTTCTGGGTGCCGGAGGATACGATGGATCTCCGCGTCCGGCGTGATCATGTCCCATACGACCTCTGGGAGAAGCAAGGCTTTCTTGAAACCACAGAGGGAAATGTCATCCATTACGGATACATTGAAAAGTTCATCGAAGGACTCGGCGAACGTTTCAACATCCGGGAGATTGCATTTGACCGCTGGGGAGCCGTGCAGATGGTTCAGAATCTGGAAGGCATGGGTTTTACCATTGTTCCCTTCGGACAGGGATTCAAAGATATGTCGCCACCTACCAAAGAACTGATGAAGCTGACGCTGGAAAAGCGTATCGCCCACGGCGGCCACCCGGTGCTCCGCTGGATGATGGACAACATCTTCATCCGCACTGATCCTGCCGGAAACATTAAAGCAGACAAGGAAAAATCCACAGAGAAAATCGACGGTGCCGTGGCAACCATCATGGCGCTTGACCGCGCGATCCGCTGTGGCAACGATAACGGAGCCTCCGTGTATGACACGAGAGGCATTTTATTCATATAGGCAATGAAATGATTCTACTGACACTGATCGGCTTTCTCGTACTCCGGGAAGCCATAAACGAAATGGAGGGATGGCTATGAGCATATTTTCTGGACTTTTTCGGAGCCGCGACAAGCCGACCGATTCGACGACCGGCAGCACCTACCGCTTCCTATTCGGCGGCACAACCTCTGGGAAAGCCGTGACAGAACGGTCTGCCATGCAGATGACGGCGGTTTATTCCTGCGTCCGGATTCTCTCTGAGGCGATTGCGGGACTTCC
>JAKOPX010000244.1 GCA_029778665.1 Bacillota bacterium
TTACTTCTGCAGCCTGAGCTGGAGCCGTTCCTTCTCCTTCTCGTACCCCGGCTTGCCCAGCAGCGCGAACATGTTCTTCTTGTACGCCTCGACTCCGGGCTGATCGAACGGGTTGACGCCCAGCAGATATCCGCTGATGCCGCAGGCTTTTTCAAAGAAGTAGACCAGGTTTCCGAACCAGTAGCTGTTCATTTCAGGGATATTGACGACGAGATTGGGCACTCCGCCGTCGGTATGGGCAAGTACTGTGCCCTGCATGGCCATCTTGTTCACGAAGTCGATATCCCTGCCGGTGAGGAAGTTGAGCCCGTCAAGATCGTCTTTGTCTTCCTTTATCGTGATGTTCTTCCTGGGTTTTTCGATATTCAGCACCGTTTCGAATATGTTTCGCAGGCCGTCCTGGATATACTGACCCATGGAATGCAGATCCGTAGTGAAGTCAACGCCTGCCGGGAAAATTCCCTTGTGGTCCTTGCCCTCGCTCTCGCCGTAAAGCTGCTTCCACCATTCGGTGAAATAGTGCATCGACGGCTCGTAATTGACCATTATCTCGATGGTCTTTCCCTTCCTGTACAGTGCATTCCTGACCGCTGCGTACCGGTAGCAGTCGTTCACTGCTACGTCGCCGTTGCTGTAAAGGTCTGCCGCATCGGCGGCGCCCTTCATCATCTCATCTATGTCGATACCTGCAACTGCGATAGGCAGCAGCCCGACCGCCGTAAGTACGGAAAACCTTCCGCCAACATCATCCGGTATAACGAAAGTTTCGTATCCTTCTTCATCTGCCAGCTTTTTCAGTGCACCTCTCGCCCTGTCCGTGGTGGCATATATCCTTTTAGCCGCCCCGTCCTTGCCGTATCTGCTTTCGAGGTATTCCCTGAACACCCTGAACGCTATGGCCGGCTCGGTAGTAGTGCCGGATTTGGAAATCACGTTGACGGATATATCCTTGCCCTCAAGCAGTTCAATCAGTTCCGCAATGTATGTCGAACTTATGCTGTTGCCGACGAAGTATATCTCCGGCGTGCTCCTCTTCGCCTTGGGCAGCAGGTTGTGGAACGAATGTGAAAGCGCTTCTATTGCCGCCCTTGCGCCAAGGTACGATCCGCCGATCCCTATTACCACGAGCGCGTCGGAATCCGACCTGATCTTCTCAGCAGCCGCCTTGATCCTGGCGAATTCCTCCCTGTCATAGTTCTTCGGCAGGTCGACCCATCCGGTGAAATCACTGCCGGGCCCCGTCTTGCTGTGGAGCATCTCGTGCGCTATCGTTACGAACGGAGACAAACAGGCGATCTCGTTCTCGCTTATGAATGACAATGCATTGGAATGGTCAAAAACCAGTTTCTTCATTTATGCTGTTCCTCCTGTATGTAAAGTTTCACAGGCTTTCTGAAGCCCGTATATAAAGGTTGCCCAGCTTTGGATGAGCTTATTTACGCCGGTTTGCACAGGCTACCTTGATTTGCCGGATCCCGAAGGTGCTCTCATCTTCTTGCCGGCGGTTTTGCCGTAATCTGAGATTGTCGGGAATTCTAACATATTATAACAAATCGTTATTTTCCAATCAATCGCCGGATAACCATTTCTGCAATAACCATGCGATGCGCAAAAAAGCAGATAAAGTCCAAAGTATTGAAAAATTTCGTTTACCAGAATTCTTTATAGAGTGTATTATGTCGACATTTGATGAAATAATTCAATAAAAAAGCCGGTTAATACGGACTTTAATTGAAAAATTGAGCAACAGGGGTAACAAAATTTCAGCTAAAGTCTGGTTTAAAGCTTCCTGTCCAAAGATTCACAAAATTGAGTTCACAAAAATTGATAATGAATATTATTACAATGCTCGTTTAATCTTACAGCTTAATATTTTTCAAACCGTAAAAAATAAAACCGGACAAATCAAAACAACATGCAACAGTCAGGAAGAACCAGGCTGCAGGAAGCAGCTGACAAGCAGTGATCAGTAAAAGCAATGTGATGCAAAAGAAACGAGGTGATTATATGGGAAGGCGGAAAACTCCACTGGTCCCGGAAGCCAGAGAGGCTTTGACCAGGTTCAAGATCGAGTGTGCCAAGGAAATCGGCCATGAGCAGTTCGTGAAGGAAAATAATGACCATTACAAAGGCGACCTGACTGCTGCTCAGAACGGCCGTGAAGGTGGACCCATCGGAGGCCAGATGGTAAAAAGGATGATCGAGTTCGCCGAAA
>JAKOPX010000245.1 GCA_029778665.1 Bacillota bacterium
CAGGACACCTGGTGCTGAAGCCCATGAACTGCGACCTGTGCTCGCTCCTGGAGGAGATCGTGCGTTCTGTCCGGCCTTATGCGGCGAAAAAGCAGATCGATCTCCGGTTCAGCAGGACACACGACAGGATATTCGCCGCTGTCGATATCGAAAAAACGGAAAGGATAATGCTGAACCTGCTTTCGAATGCCATCAAGTTCACAGAGCCCGGAGGCACGGTCATAGTTTCCTCGCACACGGCTGACGGGCACATATTCATCTCGGTAAAGGACACAGGCATCGGCATCCCTGCCGACAGGCAGAGCAGGATATTCGGCCTTTATCAGCAGGCCGGGCTTGACTCCCTCGCTGAAAAAGAGGGATATGGCATAGGCCTCTACCTGGTGAAAACATTTGTGGAACTGCATCACGGGTATATCAGGGTTATCAGCGAAGAAGGAAAGGGCAGCGAATTCATCATAGAGCTTCCCGACGGGACTGCCAAGACTCCCCAGGGAATACAGGATACGGATGATTACGGGATCATGGCTGATGACACAGCAAACATCGAGTTCTCAGGCGGGCACACCGTTATTGGCTAAAATAAACATGTCTGAGCAAAGGCGGAAATTACGCTTCCTTCGTGATATATACCCTTTCTCCAGCGATGATGCCGGCCCGTCCGTTCGACGCATCGGTCACCATGGCTGAAAAAGTGTCGAACTCATCAACAGGAACATATACGTCCATGACTACATTGTCCGCATATAAGGTGTCCTTGACGCTGTAGCCTTTAGAAGCGATTGTTGCCTGCAGTTTTCCAAGAAGTGGATAGTCCATGGTGACGCGTGTCTCGATGCACAGCATCTTCCTGACTATTCCGGCCGCATCGATGCCCAGTGCTGCACTCCTGCCATACGCCCTCACCAGGCCCGAGGCTCCGAGCAGTGTGCCGCCGAAATACCTCGTCACGACAACGGCCACATCCTGCACGCCGGTCTTTTTTATAGCTTCCAGCACAGGCAGCCCGGCTGTTCCCGACGGTTCCCCGTCATCGCTGAACTTCTGCACGACATTGCCGGCACAGATATAGTATGCGTAAACGTTGTGCGTCGCATCCCAATACCTGGCTTTCAGCCTGTTTATGAAGTCCTGTGCTTCCTGCTCGGAAGACACCGGCCGTACGGTGGCAATGAAGCGCGACTTCTTTTCTTCGATCTCGGCGACCGCTTCCTTCGAAACAGTCAGGTAATCCTTCCTCATAACTTTTCGCTTATCCTCCGTTACAGTATTCCGGACAGGCCATTGTTCCGGTCGATCCATCGTCCCGCATCAGGCTTAAAATACAAATGGCAGCATTGACTGCTGCCATTTATTTTACCACATGACAATAATGCCGTGGTGTATCTATCTGAACACCATCAGGTCCTGTACACCATTACGTCCACGCACCTGTCGTCATGTGCTGTTCTCAGCGCTTTCCGGTCATCCGTACGTCAAACCGCTACGGAAGTGATATCCTTGTATTTCCTGAAGGACAAATTCAAAAGTGCCTTGTCCTGGCTGTAAGTGACAAGTCTCATTGCTTCGTCGATATCAAAAAATCCTCCGTCGACGAATTTTTCACGTTCGCTGATTTCATAACTGAGACTGTCTGTACGCATGATGTACCAGATGATTTTATTACAGACCGGTTTCTGACGTGTTACGGAATAGAACTCGTAATTGGTGTGACCTGCAGTTGAGATTATTTCTGCCGTGATACCGCCTTCGGCTTTCACTCTGGCGAGAGCGACTTCGTTCGGAAGTTCGCCGTTTCTGACGACACCCTTGGGAAACACCCATTCTCCCTTTTCATTCCTGAGAAGAAATACCTTACTGCCGCAGAAGACTATGCCTCCTGCGCAATTTCTGACTAACATATAAAGGTCCCTTCCTTTCCCCGGCTGACCAGGTCTGCCGTTACTCTAATATTATGATACCCTAAAAGCAGATTTTAATCAACTTGCCAGAAGGTTCATGGTATAAATTTATGGCCATAAATCATGAAAACCATTTCATCTATCTCGCCGAGCAGCCTTTTTGCCATCACGCCACTGCAGGAAGACCGCTGAAGCTTTTCAGCCCTTCGGGCGATCTCCTGCTCCGTTTTCCTGTCGGCCCTGACCAGCGGCAGTTGCTCAAGGACGAATTTATTAACGGCAAGATATCCTCCCGCAAGATGCCTTTCATAAAATCTCTCTCTCAGGTACCACGACATGAACCTGCTGTTGAGCAGTGCCAGCAGGTAATACGGATCAATATCCCCGAAACCGTAAACAGCATATGTACCCACTCCAAGCGCCAGCGGTTCCCTGCTGTAATACGCCTCCAGCTCCCTGGTCATCCCTGCGATGCAGATTTTTTCGCTGCACCAGAGCTTCCACCTGCTCCCGGATATTTCCCCGTCTTTGCGGATACACGGATTTTCGTACGTTGTTCCCATATACCGCACTTTGCTTCGGTCAAGGCTATACCTGTCTATCGAACCGCTGACCGCAAACGGTATATAGCCGCTGCATCCGCTGCAAACGCCGCATCCGGCACTTACGGGATCTCCGGCCTGCACTGCTTTATTCACCTGCACTGATTTACCTGACTCGCAAGGTGCCTCTTTTATGTACTGTTTCAGCATGCCGGCCTGAAAGCCGGCAATGCCGGATGCTATTTTTATGTTGTGATCCGCGAATGTCTCATACTGCTTTACTTTGGATTTTATGACAAAACAGCGGGCACCCAGCTGCTGAAGGCTGCCTGCGGCATATTGGCGGAAGCCTTCCGGCCCCCGGTCATCTTTGACATTCACTTCGGATCTTTCCGGTCCTGTGTTTTCATCTCCTGCAGGTTTGCACCTGTTTCCTGTGACGATCACGGGATAGACGCCGACCCCTGAAAACACCCTTATGTCTGAAATGCTTATGGTGTACCTGAGCCCGTTTTCTTTCAGATGCTCCAGCACCGGCACAGCATACTGCGACACCAGGAGCCTGTTCGGGACGATCCAGCAGTATACCCCCCTTTCGCTGATCCTGCGGATCCCGTCCAGCAGGAACGCGGCATATATGTCGAACGCGCCTTTCAACTGCGGGAATTTCTTTTTGAGTGCATGCCTTGTGCCCCGGCCGCTTCTCGCAGCCTCAACGGCCGAAACATACGGCGGGTTGCCTATGACGATGTCAAACCCGCATACATCATGATCGAAGAGGCTGTCGGCACATACAACATTGCATCTGAAATCCCCGGAAGCAGGTATTTCCGTAATGTCCCCTGTTTCACGAGCTGCCATGACGGCTGCGGCCGCAGTTTCATCCCGGTACCGTCTGAATTCGGCAATCAGTCCATACCACAGGCGCAGCCTGGTTATCTCCACTGCCGTTGCGTCGATGTCGGCACCATGGATACTGTTTGTAATTGTATTATACTTCATCATGAAAGGGTGGTTTTGTGCAGAACCGTTCCCTGCATATCCATAGCCTTCCCCGGAAAGCCTTGCGATGGCATGGCGGAGATCCGCTATTTCTTCGAGCATGCCGCATATAAATGCACCGCAGCCTGCGGCAGGATCGAAGATCCTGACGGTTTCCAGCGCTTTGTCGGCTCTCGCAAGCAGTCCATGGTCGACCTTAAGGCTGTCCCTGTTGCCCCGGCTGCCTTTGCCATCCGGCTCTTCCGTACCATCCTGCCCTTCAGGTCTTTCCCTTCGGTCCTGTCCGTCCTTTCCTTCCCCGCTGTCCTGTCCTTCATTTGTCAGGCGGCCCATGAGTTCCAGGGCCTGTTCAAAAGAAATGCCAGCGGAATTTGAAAGGTAATGCGCCAGGCTTTCCCTGCACATGAACCTGACCACTTCGGGAGGAGTGTAAAAAACACCAAGGCTCTTTTTGCGGCCTGCATTCAGGGTACCGGTGTAGAGTTTCACAAGTATTTCAGGGTCCGGCAGGCGGTCTGGAAAAGTACCGGAAGAAATGTCAGAAAAATCATCATCGGGGAGAAGCACCTTAGCATGATCGATCAGAGAAGCACCGGCTGTGATCTTTTTATATATGCTGTAAAAGGCTTCCCTGTAAGCGTTTTCCCAGTCAGCAACCATTCCGCGGGTCATCCGGCATTACCTGCTTCCCGTATGGCCGAACCCTCCGCCCCTGTCCTCGCCTATGCTTCTGGGATCCGGGTGCGGTATGAATTCGGCCCGCCTATATTCACTGAATACCATCTGCGCTATCCTCTCGCCCTTTTTTATGTATATGGTTCCGTACGGATTGCCGTGTTTGTCGATGTAGATCTTCTGTCCCAATACTGCCGGCGACGCCTCAGCCGGCACCATGATGCCGTAATGACTGCCGAGGTAACTGCCAAGGTCGACTTCCTCATAGTTTTTCCGCAGTTCATCCAGCAGTTCAGGGTTTGCAGCTATCTGGTACGGAAGGTTAGCGATGTTGTATGTGTTCTGGAGTATGATCCCGACAGTATCGCGGTAATCGCTGTCGATCGTCCCCGGACTGTTCGGCAGCCTGAGTTCGGTCCTCAGCGACAGGCCGCTCCTCGGCCTTATCTGGGCTTCAAGATGTGCATCGATGGCCATCGAGAAATCCAGCGGCATTATTTTCGTCTCGCCGGGCCTGACCGCCATATCCATAGTCGCATACAGATCGCATCCCGCAGCGTGGCTCGAGGCATACTGCGGTATCCTGCCTTCTCCCCAGACCTTGATATACACACTGACCTTGTTTTCCATGCACTCTCCTCCTCGGGCAGAGGGACAGTTCTCCTGCAACAGGCACATGCAGGCCCTCAGGCACGGGGACGGTAGCCACGCGTTAAACCGCGCCGGCATGGCAACGGCCCTTTCGGATATCACCATAACCTCTAACCTGTGTGCCGATTATCAGACTGTGTACAGGCTTTCTCACAGCATTCCCTACACGCCCCTGTAATAGTGGCCTTTCGTAAAGCCTGCAGCTTTTATTTTTTCAGCAAGCCAACCGAAAGCATTTCCGTCACTCCCGCCGGTCCCTGCCAGCTCTGCCCTGTACAGCTTTACAAGTCCTTTTATTGTATCGTCGTCCTCGTCCCATATATAAAGCCTGAAAATACCGATGCCGGCGTCTGCAAGGCTCCTGACCGAATCGGGCACGAACAGCACATCTGAGTTCAGGATGATGCTCCTGCAGTCTACATTATCGCACATGACAGGGAATTTCTTTCCCAGCCTGTCCTTCAATGCGTATTCGCCCCTGCTGCAGCATCCGCTGCATTCAGACCCGGCGTCAAAGCCGCCTTCGACACAGCCGACCGGGCAATACTCGCTGATCATCAGCGGCAGCCTGCCATATACAGCAGCTTCAAGATCAATGGACAACGGGTATGAGGTTCCCGGCCGGCCGTTATCATCATCCCGCAGCATTCCGGAGGCCTGCCCGGAACAGCGTTCCGGATCCATCAGGCACAGACGGGCTGCCAGTCCGGATATCTGCCGCAGAGTCAGTTCAACGGATATCGCAGCGCTTTCCAGTCCAAGTCCGGCATACCCGGCGACCGTGTATGAGTTGAAAAGGTTGAGCGATATGTCCCCGGCCAGCCGCAATCCTTCAATACCCATCAATTTGTGTACTGTTCCTATGTTTGCAGCAAGGATGCCGTCGATTTCACCGCTGTGTCCGGCACTGCCGCTGTATTCGGCTATGAACCTGTCGATCAGTTTCTCATAATTGCCCTTCGTGATGGAAGGAAGCCAGCAGAATACTTCAGTCCCGCTTTTCCTCGCGGCCTCCGCGGCACTTCTGAACCCGGGCCTCCAGACCGCCGTTACAGGTACGTATACCCTGTCCGCGCCGAGTCCGGCTATTTCCCGGCTGCTGTCCCACCTGCAGAAGTACAGCGATATCAGCGGCCGCTTCCCTGCCGTGTCCAATCGGCCGACCCTACCAATACCGGAAGCATTTCCTGGTTTGCCGGCTTCCGGGCATTCTGCCCGATCCGATCCCATCCCGGATTGCAGGTCCTTCTGCCCGGTGTTCTGCTTCCCGGCAACATTGCGCCCGCCGCCGAAAAGCCAGGTACCGGCTGTTCCCTGTCCAGTACAGTTGCCCCGACTGTCTCCGTTGTCTCTCAGCCGCCTTTCAGGATACCTGTCCGCCCTTGCCTCATAAAGCTCCTCAAGGGCTTTCCTCCTGATTTCATTGATCTCGCTGACCGGGACAGTCAAGCCATCCGGCATCCCGACATCCAGCCGCACAAAGTCAAAAGGTGTCGAGCCGGTCTTTTTCAGCTGTTCTGTCAGCCTTTCCCTCGTAAGAGGCCTGTTCACGGCTGTTTCAACCGGGATTGTACCCAAAACTGTGACCCTGTGCCCGTCTTCATCTTCCACTGTGAGCACAGGCGGCCGGCCTTTTTCCAGTACAGCGGCCCCCTTTACCGGGACACGCCGCGTATACCCGTCGCTCCAGCTCTTTCGAGCCTCCTTCAGTTGTTCGATATCTGTGGTCCTGAACACTTTTCTTCCAGGTGTGATGTTCCCGCTGAAATAGCCTGCTTCAACAATGTCACCCTTTTCAGCATTCCTTGAATTCCGGCCGTCCTTTTTTATCAGGGTGACAGTTCCGCCGGGACTGTCGGAGCCGCCTGTCCAGATCTCTATACCATCGCCGACGGACAGGGCCTCTTCCAGTTTTATTTTAACGGTCCGCCGCTTCCTGTCATATGATAAAACGCTCCCTATACAGACTCCGCTGTTGTTGGGCTTTTCATAGCTCATCATTCCGGCTCCTGTTTTGCCTTTCAGGTAGCCCGCAGAAAACCCGCCCCTGTTGAATATCTGCAAAAGATCGCGTCTGTCCTTTTCATCAACATCCAGTTTCGACGTGTCACCTTTGCCTGCCCGGTCCAGGGCTATGTCAAGGTATTTGCGGTATATCCGCACCACGGTGGCGACATACTCGGGGCTCTTCATCCTGCCTTCTATCTTGAGCGACCTGACGCCTGAAGAAACGATTTCAGGCAGGTATTCCAGCGCGTTCATATCTTTGGGGCTCAGCAGGTAACGCGGCCTGTCCCGGACTTCGCCCTTGCCTCCGGGTCCGGCCAGCGTATATGCAAGCCTGCACGGCTGGGCGCATCTTCCCCTGTTGCCGCTCCTGCCGCCGATCATGCTGCTCATGAGGCACTGTCCGGAATAACAGACACACAACGCACCATGGACAAATATTTCCACTTCCAGCCCCGTGTTTCGGGCTATCCATGCCGCCTGCTCCAGGGTGAGTTCCCTTGCAAGCACGACTCTGCTGAATCCCATTTCCTCTGGCATCCGTGCGCCTTCCAGGTCGTATACCGTCATCTGGGTGCTCCCGTGAAGCGGCAGATCGGGCAGCTTCTTCCTGAGCAGCGCCGCCAGGCCGAGGTCCTGCACTATTACTCCGTCGATCCCCGCGTAATACGCTTCTTCAGCATATGTTAGCGCCTGCGGGATTTCCTCGTCATTGACCAGTGTGTTGAGGGTCAGGTATATGCTCACGCCCCTGGCATGGGCATATCTCAGGCCCTCTGTGAGTTCCGGCATGTCAAAATTGTCTGCCTGGTGCCTGGCGTTGAAAAACTTCCCTCCAAGGTAGACCGCATCAGCGCCGTTTTCAACTGCCGCATGCAAAGACTCCGCGTTGCCTGCCGGAGCCAACAGTTCAACGGTTTTCCTCATGGCGTCTCCTATCTTGAAACGTGACGTGTTACCGTTATATATCATGTTTTTATTTTGTACCCCAAATTACTGCCTCATAAAACCGGTATAAAAAATCCGCACACATAAAAAAAGCTCTGCAGGATCGCCTCGCAAAGCGGTTGCTGAAACTCTGTTTTCAACAGCATCAATCATTGACCAGCATGCCTTGTCCGGATCCGGTCTGCCGGCGGCCTCGGTACCAGCCGTCCTTTTCCCGGTCCAGGAAAGCCCATGCTCATTCTTTCGTCCGTTCAGCCTTGTCCAGTGTATTTCTCACTTCGTTCAGTTCGGCTTCCCTTTTTGCCAGTTCAAGTTTCAGTTCGGTATTCTGGCTGCCCAGCACCGTATTTTCCTGCTGCAGGGCCTTGTTTTCCCTCTTCAGTCTTTCCAGTTCCTCAGAGACTTTCTTCAGCTGATTTTTCAGTTCCTGTTCGGATTCCCGGCTCTTGAAAAGGTCGTCGACCACATTGATCGCCGTAAGGACGGCAGCCAGCGAAGTGCTGAGCTTGTTGTTCATTCTCATTATATCCGTCATTTTTTTGTCTACGTAAAGGCCAACCCTGTGTATGTACTCCACCGGCTCTGAACCAACCACCGTATAGTCCTTGCCGGCTATCCTAAGTTCGACCTTGTTTTTGGCAGTCAATGAAATCAGCATCCTTTCGGCTTTATAAAGAACTTCCTGGCATCCGCTGAAGATAAAATACAAGGAGACCATTTCCGGAAATTCGCCGCGCCGGAAATGTCTCCTTATATTATACAATATTTCGCCAAAAAATCATATCTTTTAATATTTTTTGACTGTTTATTCTTGTCATGCTTTTTTCATGATTTTCACTGTTCTTTCGCTTCATCGGCCTGGGCTGCCCTGGGCTCGGCGTAGTTCCTGAGTATGTTCGTCAGATCGATCCCTGTGAGCCCTTTGACCGTCTCAGGCAGCTGAGCCATGATTTCCGTTATATCCTTCGTTATCTTCGAAGCTCCTGAATCTCCTATCATGACTATCTTTTCGGTCTTTGCGAGCGGCTGGGCTATTGCTGCGGCTATCTCGGGCAGCTTCTCGATGACCATCTGCGCTATGGCAGCATCGTTGAACTGCTTGTAAGCCTCTGCCTTCCTGGCGAGCGCTTCCGCTTCCGCTTCACCCTTTGCCTTTATGACTTCCGCCTCAGCAAGACCTGCGGCCTTGATGGCCTCAGCCCTGGCAGCGCCCTCGGCCTTGATGGCGAAAGCCTGTGCCTCGGCTTCCATTGATTTTTTGACCTTTTCAGCTTCCGCGTTCAGTTCGGTTTTGTACTTCTCCGCTTCAGCAGGCTTTTTGATGGTTGCATCCAGTTCCTGCGCCTTCCTCAGTACTTCCTGCTCCTGCAGTTCGATCTCTTTCTGCTTCTTTACGATCTCGACCTGCATGGCTTCCTTTTCGACTTCCTGCTGGAGCATGTACTTCTTCTTGTCGTAAGCGAGATCAGCCTCGGCCTTCTTTTCATTGATCGCGGCCTGGTATTCGGCCATTTTCATCTCTTTGTCCCTGTTGGCCTCGGCTACCTTGGTCTCCGCCAGGAACCTTGCTGTCTGGCCTGCCTGCATGGCTTCCGCGCTCTTTATGTCAGCGTCCCTCTTTGCCTCGGCCTGGCCGATGACCGCGTCCCTCTGGACCCTTGCGATCTGCGCTTTGCCAAGGCTCTCAAGATAACCGTTCTTGTCGGAGATCTCCCTGATGGTGAACGAGATTATCTTCAGCCCCATGTTTGCCAGATCGCTTGCTGCCAGTTCCTGTACCTTCTGTGCGAACGCGTCCCTGTTTGCCATGATCTCTTCGACGGTGAGGTTGCCTATGATTGAACGCAGATGGCCTTCCAGGGTCTGTGTCGCTATCCGCCTGATCTCTTCATCTTTCAGGCTCAGGAACTGCTCTGCCGCCGTCGCGATGGCTTCCTGGGTGGAATCGATCTTGACCTGGGCCACTCCGTCCACGTTGACCTGTACTCCCTGTGACGTATAGGCACTGGAGTTCAGGTCCAGGGGCATGATCCTCAGGGATATGGTTTTGGCTTTCTCGAGGATAGGCCATACGAATGTGGCTCCGCCCTTTACTATCCTGAAGCCGACGACCTGGCCGTTCGGGAGCTTCTTTTTGCGGCCTGACACGATCAGAGCTTCATCCGGACCGACCTTGACATATCTTCCCACGAACACCGAGATCAGCAGGAAGATGACAACGACAAGGCCTATCGCAATCAGTACGGGTATCAGGTATTCCATCTCATATCCTCCTTTGCATCTGGTTATATTTCACGCATCGCTGCATGATTTTCATTTGCCATCCTGCATACGGCATATAGTCCGTACATGCAGCAGGAACGCTCAATTGCCCTGCTGCCTGTCCTTCGCTTCCTTCAATTCTCCCCTCCGCTTCAGTACGCCTTCCTCCACTTCTATGTCATCAATAGTCAGCTTCTGCTGTACGACCGCCGTGTTGCCCGCGATCTCCCTTATGATGACAGGCGTTCCCCTGTGTATTTCGCATTCCTCCAGCGACCTGGCGGAGAGAGTGTACCTGATGCCGTTGATCGTATATGCTATCTCGCCCAGCCCTTTTGCGGGGACAGGGGTTATGACTTCTGCTTCGATTCCGATCAGGTCATTGAGCGAAAATATCGAATTGGACTGGGAACCATACATGAATTTGACGATCCCGAAAAATATCGCTGCACCCATGGCGCCGGCAAAAGCCAAAGCCACGAAAGTGCTGGCAAGGCCGCTCAGCCCGAAGCCTTTCATCGATATGATGCCGACCGCTCCGAACGTGGTTATGGCACTCGCCATCACCACCGGGCTGAAAGGCGAAGGTGAACCTGCAGTATCTGAAGCACCTGTCTTCTGGACGGCTGATGCTTGTCCGGCTCCTGCTCCGTGGGTGAAATCCATCTCTTGCCCCGTACTTATTTCCACGCCGGCATCAGGACCTATATCCAGCCCGTCCGCATCGATACCGGATCCGATATCCACGCCGGCGGGATCCATGTCTCCGATATCAATGCCGCCTATATCCGCGTCATGGCCGATATCGACACCGTCACCGCCGGCGTCTCCATGTCCGCCGAGCAGGAACGACAGGGCAGCGTAGAAAGCCCCGAATGCAAAGCATCCGATGAATACATAAAGCAGAATATCACCCCCGTTTCATGTGCTCCAGACTATTTTACCATATTTAGCGGGATATTACATTGCAGGCATCCACACATGTTACGGGGCAAAAAAAGAAAAAGTTTACCTGCCGGGGTGCAGTATCCTTCCATTATCCGGATCGATATATACGAGCCAGTATCCGAAAGCTCCGTACCTGGGCCGCGTGCCCTGCACCTGCACCCACCTGTTCATTTCTCCGAAAGGTTTAATGTCTTCCATATGTCTGCCGGGAACTCCGCATACTACGTATCTCTTGCCGTTTTTATGGCTGAAGATCCCTATTATGAGGTGCTTGTACCTGTAGTGTGCCAGCATCACGGCGGGGTTGAACATCAGCGGGGACCGTATATTGTTCTGGTATAATATGTTGTTCAGGTTTACAGGGTTCGTCACTCTCCACCATTTATAGTCGCTCCTGCCGCTGCGGAACGGGTCGCATACCTCGAAATTCATATCAAGATCGCATATCAGCCCGTCGATGTTTCCCGGCGGGCGTGTTCCCGCCATCGTCCCGTTCCGGTTTATCCGGCATGAACCGCAGGGGTCGGGATCTGTCCGGTTATTGACCAGGGCATCGCATATATTGCCGTTGAGATAGACGCATTCTGTATTGAGTTTGCTTTTTGCGTCCACAGCAGTGCCTGTGCATTGCCCCGTTCCTGGTTCCGTTTCCGGCGCCGGCCCCTGTTCAGCCATGCTTTCATGTACCCGGATATAACCATGTCCATAACCTTGTTCAGACTCCGGCTGGTTTCCCTGCTCCTGCTGATCCTGTCCCTCCTCATATTCCGGTTCCATTTCCTGTTCCGGTTCAGCCTCATTCTCCCATTCCTGCTCCTTTGCCGGCTCCATGTCCCGTTCAGGTACATTTTCCTGTTCCGGTCCTGTTTCCTGCCCTGGCCGGTACCGGGCCTGAGGTACGGCGGCAAGGTTTTCCCGGTCCGGTCCGGCATTAGGCCCGGGTCCTGCAGCATCGTCCGGCACGATATCCTCAAGTGACTGCCGATCAGTTGATTCCGCCGGCCGAGATAACGGGACCGTTTCCGTCCGGCCGCCTGGTTGCGCTTGTCTGCCTTCTGAATATGGCACTGACTCCGCCTGTCCGTCTGCTGCAAACGGCGTCGGTTCCGCGCGGCTGTATGTTGTATGCAGCATCGGATCTGCCTGTCCGGCGGCATGCAGATCCGGCTGCTGTCCACGCGGATCCTGCCGCCCGGCGTCTGCGGTCCGTTCACGCAAAAGTGCTTTCCGCAGACCGCTTCTCCACCCGGCCGTTTTCTTCCTGTACGCTGCCAGCGGGCATATTATGTTGTTCAGGGAACCGTCCCCGAATTCCACCACAACTGCGGCGACGTCGTATTGATCGGCAGGATGGACTGTACCGCCCACGCGCTGTGGATCAAACCCGCATTTGAGTTCAGCCCGGCCGGCCGTATGCGTTACCTCCCCTATCCTGGCATAATCCGTGCCGTCACCTGTCTGCTTCACCAGGTACAGCACATACCTGAACCTTCCTTTCCCGTTCCTCAGGTTATGTATGACGGTCTCGAGTCTTCCCTTTCCGTCCCGGACTTCGATCATGACATGCCCGGAAGGTTTCCCGCCTTCTTCAAAGCCACTGTCCTCGTTCACGAATATCATGAAATTTCTCCGGAATCTGTTTGCAGAAGCAGTTCCCATACGACCCCTCCCCGTGATCCGGCCGCTGATCATTCATAATGGCAGACTATCGCTTCATAAGCTATATATATGTGCCATCCTCCAAAAAAATCACACGGGCCGGCCCACACAGCCCGTGCCTTTTGCTGCCCGGCCGTTATCCGGCCGGTACCGCTTTTAAAAATGCAGGATTAGTCTTATCGAATTGCAAATTCCCAATAAAGATGATATGGCCCGGCGCCGCTTCAATACCGGATACCGCAGCGTATTATCCGTTTTGTTTCAGGCAGTTTTTGCAGCCTGTCCCGGTTGCCGGCCCAGTATCTTTTCCGTCCTGTTTTTGAATGTTTTTATATTGAAAGTTTCATTATTATGTGCTAATATGGTGGAGATGGTTGGTGAAAAAATTAACCAAGTCCGCATGTGTTTTTACCTGCGTTTATGCCTGTAATAACCCTGTTAGCAACAAATCCGTCAGGGAAATAATAAATATCACGTCACGACGAAAGGAGAGTTACCATGACGAAGAACAAGAAGCTGCTCGATTGGGTAAAAGAAATGGCTGATATGTGTCAGCCTGACAAAATTTACTGGTGCGACGGTTCCGAGGAAGAGAACAATCGCCTGCTGCAGGAAATGGTCGATACAGGAATGGCGATCCCGCTTAATCCGGAGAAAAGACCCGGTTGCTATCTTTTCCGCAGCCATCCGTCCGATGTTGCGCGTGTAGAGGATAGAACGTTCATTTCATCGAAGACCCAGGACGACGCAGGTCCGACCAACAACTGGATCGACCCCACCGAGCTCAAGGGGACTATGAAAGAGCTCTACACCGGATGCATGAAGGGCAGGACCATGTATGTCATCCCGTTCTCGATGGGTCCCATCGGTTCTCCGATCTCGAAGATAGGTGTCGAGCTTACGGACAGCCCGTACGTCGTAGTAAACATGAGGATAATGACAAGGATGGGCAAGGAAGTCCTCGAAGCGCTCGGCGATGACGGAGAATTCGTGCCCTGCCTGCATTCAGTCGGCGCTCCGCTTGAAGAAGGGCAGAAAGATTCATCCTGGCCCTGCGCTCCCATGGAGAAGAAGTATATCAGCCACTTCCCCGAGGAAAGGACTATCTGGTCCTATGGTTCAGGCTACGGCGGCAACGCCCTCCTTGGGAAGAAATGCTTCGCGCTCCGTATTGCATCGGTCCTCGCGCGTGATGAAGGCTGGTTGGCTGAACATATGCTCATCCTGAAGATCACCGACCCCAAGGGAAGGAAGTTCTATGTGACCGGCGCATTCCCGAGCGCATGCGGAAAGACCAACCTGGCGATGCTGATCCCGACGATCCCCGGCTGGAAAGTCGAGACCATCGGCGACGATATCGCCTGGATGAGATTCGGGGAAGACGGCAGACTCTATGCTATAAACCCTGAAGCCGGATTCTTCGGAGTCGCTCCCGGTACATCCATGGAGTCGAACCCGAACGCGATGCTCAGCTGTGCAAAGAACACCATATTCACGAATGTTGCGCTGACCGATGACGGCGACGTATGGTGGGAAGGAATCGGAACAGAGCCCCCCGCTCACCTGGTCGACTGGAGAGGTAATGACTGGACGCCCGCTTCCGGCGAAAAGGCCGCGCATCCCAATGCGAGGTTCACAGCGCCTGCAAGCCAGTGTCCCGTAATCGCTCCTGAATGGGAGGATCCCAATGGTGTGCCGATTTCGGCGATACTCGTCGGAGGACGCCGTCCGAGCACTGTTCCGCTGGTTCATGAGAGCTTTGACTGGAACCACGGCGTGTTCATGGGCTCAATAATGGGTTCGGAAATAACTGCTGCAACCATATCCAAGGATATCGGAAAGGTACGCCGCGACCCGTTCGCGATGCTGCCCTTCATAGGCTACCATGTATGTGATTACCTGCAGCACTGGCTCGACATGGGCAAGAAGACGACGCCCGACAAACTCCCGAAGATCTTCTACGTCAACTGGTTCCGCAAGGACGAGGACGGCAACTTCCTGTGGCCCGGATTCGGCGAGAACAGCCGTGTCCTCAAGTGGATAGTCGAGAGGGTTTCCGGCGAAGGAAAGGCAGTCAAGACACCTATCGGTTATATGCCTACGCCCGACGCGATCGACACCACTGGCCTCGACATTTCCGAAGAGACCATGAAGGAATTGCTGAAGGTCAACAGGGACGAGTGGCTCAGGGAAGTCGAATCGATCAGGGAGCATTACGCATCATACGGTCCGAAGATGCCGAAGGAACTCTATGATCAGCTCGATGCCCTTGAAAAGAGGCTGAAAGGCTGAAAAAAGCTGAACGATAAAACCCGGCTTGATGACAAGCCGGGTTTTTAATATTCTGGGCCTGGTATCCGGTGCCTGGCATATCAATCAGCCAGTTATTGCACAACGAATATATATCAGAAACTGGCTGATGTCCAGGCAAGATCATTGCTTCAGAAGATCATGCAGTTCATTGGCCAGCTGCGCAAACTGCTGGATCGACAGCGTCTCTCCCCGCTGCATTTCGTCTATGCCGACCCTCTCCAGCAGCATCCTGATCTGTTCCTTGTCCGCGCCGATATATCCTGCGTTGTTCAGCGCATTCAGAAGGGTCTTCCGTCTCTGCCCGAACGCCGCCTTTACCACTTTGAAGAAAAGATCCCTGTCCTTTAGTTCGACCGGCGGAGTTTTGTACAGGTCCAGCCTGACGACCGTAGAATCGACGCCCGGCTGTGGTATGAAGCAGTCCGGCGGCACATCCATTATGACCGTCGGCCTGGAATAGTATCCTACTGACACCGAGAGGGCTCCGTAGTCCTTGCCTCCCGGCTTTGCCATCATCCTGGCTGCCACTTCCTTCTGAACCATTATGACCATGCATTCTGCGTCCAGGCCGTTTTCCAGCAGCTTCATTATGACTGGCGTAGTTATGTAATACGGCAGGTTTGCAACGACCTTCAGTGAACGAGGCGTGCCGTCGGGAGAAGTCATGAACGGTGCAAGTTCTTTTTTCAGGTCCAGCCTGAGTATATCGGCATTTATTATGTGGACATTGCGGTATCCGATAAGCAGGTCGTGCAGCACCTGCGCCAGGCGTTTGTCGATTTCCACGGCCACCACGCATCCGGCATCTTCTGCCAGGTATGACGTCAGGTTCCCGATACCCGGGCCGATCTCAAGCACAGTATCATTCGGCGTCAGTTCGGCAGCCTCTGTGATCCTCTGCAGCACCCAGCCGTCCGTCAGGAAATTCTGACCCAGCGATTTGGATGGACGTATGTTGAGTTTCCTGAGTATTCTTCTGACATCTGCTTCCATATCTTTCTCCTTCCGGCCGGACGGTTCCAGGGCCGTGCCTGTCTATATCTGACACCCGTCCGTCACTGCTGCTATTGGTCATTCAGTATATATACCCTGACTTTTTTGACGCCGAAACGGTCCACGTACTCCTGCGAGTCATAATAGAGGTCGATCTTGTTGCCCTTTATCGCGCCCCCCACGTCTCCGGCAATGCAAAATCCGTAATCCGGCGTGTTCGGATCCAGTATCTCCACATACAGCTTGGTATGCAGCGGTATCACCTTGGGATCCACGGCCACTACGCCCTTCCTGGCTTTCATCCCCGTGGCTGTTATCCCGAACAGCGGATGGCCCGGAGCCTTCCCGGTATCCTTGAGCGAGGCGGTGTAGGCTGTCGCTTTCATCTCCAGGACCTTGCTGTACCGGACAACTTCGCCCCTGGAATTGGTGAAGTTAGGAACCGTACCATACTCAATTATCATGTTCACAGGATGCTGAAGTACTGTCTCGCTGACCAGTTCCCTGGCAACCTCTGTTCCGTCTTCGAAGTCCACCCTGTACAGCTTTTGGAGCACGCCTTCCCTGCCTTCCTGGTATACCCGCTCGGTACCCGCATCCATTCTTTTGTTCGCCTTTCTCTGGATGGTGAAAGGAATTTCTTCCGTCTCGCTTATATAGCTCTCCTTTACCCTTATGATCCTCAGTTCCATCCCGCTGGTGATCCTGTCTTCCATCGACGCTCCCACCAGCCGGTCTGATTTTCCAGGCTTTACCGGGCTGTCCGTGAACATCTCCTCCACGGTGTCCCTGTATGTCATGACCTCGGTCCTCGTGTTGTCAGCCGTTATATAGACTGGCACAGCCCTTTTTATGTAAAGTTCATTGGTTTCTGTTGTCTGCAGCCTGGTATCGGCTGAAGCACTGACATAATCATGCTCCGACACTTCAATGCCGAGTTCCTCCATTACTTCTCCAAAGGTATTTTTCATTGTCCTGCAGGTAATAACGCTGCCGTCGTCGTTTATTACTACGTCCTTTTCAAGCCAGGAGAAAACGCAGTAGCCTGCGCCGGACGATACTGCTGCGGCGACCATAAGCAGCAGCATGTGCCTCTTCAATGAAAAAAACCTTTTCAAATTCCTTGTAAATGCCAACAACCAAAAAAACCTCCTGTTAAAATTTTGCTGAAGGACTGCAAGCTATTTTATTCTAATCTGCTTTGTTTGTCAAATTTATTGCCATAATGTTCCTGTAATCAGGATTATATACATACTTTTGGCTGTTTATACCAAAGAAGGTTCATTGCCGGAGATGTAACGGAGATGTGGCAGAGAAATGCCGGGAAGGTGTTGCTGGAGATAAGAGGCCTGCATTGACGCCGCAGGCCCCCTGGAATGAGGAAACAACGTATCGTCCGGCGCCGCAGGGTGCAGGCCGGTCCGGATTAGGCGGCAGATGATCAGTAATTCATCCCGCTCACCGGGTAATATTGACTGCCCGCAGAAGGCAAAGCGCCCATTCCATACGGCTGATATAACCCGGCGGATGGCATCGGTCCTCCTGGCAACGCAGGCATCGAACCGCTTCCGGCATATGGCATCATATTATCCGGGACCGGTCCCGCCCCAAAAGGCATAGCATAAGTCATCGGGCATTGCAGGTTCATAAGATATGGACAGCAGATAACAGGAATCTGCTGCATCATATAAGGCATGACTCCGAACGGGCCCGGCTGTACAGGCACGTTGTTTGCCGGGGCCGTACCTGTCGCTGCCTGTGCAGGCATTTGATCACCTGACGACTTTGCCGGCAGTGTTTCAGGCATTGCAGCAGTCTTGCCGGGCGAAACGCCGGAACCGGCAGTCCCGGGTGACGTTTCGGGCGTCTCCTTTGCCGCAGGTGCCTTGGGAAGTGTCTGGGCAGGCGATGTTCCGGAAACTGTCTTTTCTTTTTCTGCCCCGGGTGCAGCAATCAAATGCTGCTTGGCGCCGACAAGAGGCATCGTGCCTCCGGGCACGGCTTTCGCGATTTCCTTCAGCTTTTTATCTTCCTTCATATAATGATTCCTCCGATCCGGGTGCATTCAGTATCATTATATGAGGCAGATAACATTATGTGAGGCTTTTATGTCACTTGGAACGGTGTCAGTAGATATTCATGGAAGATATGACGAAACCCTTTTTATCTTTTGAATAGTCCAGCTTTACGGACATCTCATTTTCTCCTTCGGAAAACCGGGATACGGACACGTTGGCATTTTCCCTGAGAGTGACATTCAACGTCACGTTCAGGTAGATTTCACCGCTTGCCGAACCCCTGAACCTGTCCATTTTTATTTCTGTGATCTCTATTTTTGCAACAGTGGATTCCATCTGTTCGACATATGTGCCCAGGCTTACGTTCCTGTCCTTCTGTGGTACCCCTGCAAACTCAATGGAATATGCTTCATCATAGCTGCCGTTGTTCAGCGCTTCCGCCCATGAAACGACCGGTCTGGACAGGAACCCTATATCCGCATTTTCCTTAAGTACGTTTATCAGGTCGATCTTTGCCCTGAGTTCCGCTTCGTCCTGAAGTTTTTCACTGATCGCTTCCTCTTTTTCCTTCTGCAGCTTTTCGATTTCAGCCCTGTACTGCTGGATCTGATTGTTCAGGTTTTTGATTTCGTCCTCAAGTGCGCCTATTTCCCTTTTTTGAACGCTTATACTTGCGCTGTAGCTTGCATTGACGGACTCCAGGTTCTTTATCTCTGCCAGCTTGCTCTCCCTGTCCCACAACAGGTAATTGAAAGCAATAAACACAGCGATCAGAAGGGCAAATATCATCACAAGGAAAAACTTTTTCATATCACACCACCGGACCGATTTTTATGGGATGCCGAACAATCTCTTCGCATTGGCTGTCGTGGTTTCACCTATGAACTCGGGGGATTTCCCCCTGATTTTCGCTATTTTCTCCGCCACGAACCTTACATTCGCCGGTTCGTTCCTTTTGCCCCTGTGAGGTTCGGGAGCCAGGTATGGGGAATCCGTCTCGATAAGCAGCATATCGTCAGGAACGTATTTTGCAACGTCCAGCAGTTTCTTTGCATTTTTGAACGTAACAGGCCCGGCAAGCGAGATCATGAAGCCGAGATTCAGTACTTCCCTTGCCATTTCGACACTGCCGCTGAAGCAGTGCAGAACACCGCCCACGTCTTTTGCACCCTCGCTCCTGAGAATATTGAGCGTATCCTCGTGGGCATCCCTGTCATGGACGATAACAGGCAGCTTCAACTCCCTGGCAAGCGATATCTGCTTTGCAAACCAGATTTTTTGAACATCACGGGGTGAATTGTCGTAGTAGTAATCGAGACCTGTCTCGCCAATGGCGACCACCTTGGGATAAGACGCAAATTCCTTCAGCAATGATATGATATTGTTGTTCTGGTTGATCGCGTTATGCGGGTGTATCCCCACGGCGGCATAAAAAATGTCGTATTTCTGAGTCAGTGTGACGTTTTCAACAGACGAGGCAATGCTGTCGGAAGCTGTCAGAATATATCCGACGCCGTTTTCTTTTGCCCGTGATATCACCTCGTCCAGATCATCGTCAAACTTTGCGTCATTCAGATGTGCATGCGTGTCAAACAACATATATACCTCGCATAAGCTCAAAGGTACTCTTGTCTATTATATATTATTATCCCGGACACTGCAACAAAGCAGTCTGCTGCAGTATCCGGGAAACCCTTGAGCCATCGTCCGCAGCGGTCATCCTGTCAGGGAATGAGGTTCCGGGCGCTTCTCAGGTTACCCTGGAACCGCTGCTTATTTCACCGTCGAGCGTGGCAATGACCAGACTATTGTTATCCGACGCAGCCAGGATCATGCCCTGCGACTCTACACCTCTCAGCCTGGCGGGTTTGAGGTTCGCCACGAGTATTACGGATTTGCCGATGAGGCTTTCAGGGGTGTAATGCTTTGCTATGCCCGACACCACCTGCCTGGTCTCGCTGCCGACCTGGAGTCTGAGTTTCAGGAGTTTGTCCGAACCTTCTATTTTTTCAGCCTCGAGTACTTTGGCCACCCTGAGGTCCAGCTTCGTGAAATCTTCTATCGTTATGAAACCACTTGATCCGTCTGTTTTTCCGCCGTCTTTTCCTGCGGCTCCGTCGGCGCTTTGCACACCTGCTGCGCTGCTGTCTTCGGCCTGTCTGTTAACCGGGGCTTTTCCGCCATCTCCGGCAGCCTCCCCTACGACGTGCGCGTGTCCGCTGCCTGCTGCATTTTCTTTGCCTTTTGCCGAAATTGCTTCAAGCTCCTCAAGTTCCTTTGCCATGTCGATCCTCGGGAAAAGCGCCTCGCCTTTCCTGACTGCAGCGCCGGCAGGATATCCGCCCCAATGTTTGGCGCTGTCCCATGCGACAGTGTCACTGTCCTGCGTAATGCCGAGCTGTTCCCACATCCTGGGCGGCGTCTCGGGCATGAACGGCTGTATGAGGATCGAAACGATCCTCAGGCTCTCCGCCAGGTTGTACATCACAGCCGCAAGGCGCGGCCTGTTTTCTTCGGATTTTGCCAGCACCCACGGCATCGTCTCGTCTATATATTTATTTGCTCTCGATATTGCCTTCCATATCTCCGCCAGCGCGGTGCTGAACTGGAATTTGTCCATGAGTTCCTCCACCGTGTGCGGCAGTTTTGCGAAAATATTCCTGAGATCGCTGTCGAATTCGCCCTCTTCCCTCTGCTCCGGTATGGTGCCGCCGAAGTATTTGTCGATCATGGCGACAGTCCTGTTGAGAAGGTTGCCGAGGTCGTTGGCCAGGTCGGAGTTGATCCTCTGGATCAGCGCTTCATTGGAGAATACGCCGTCAGAGCCGAAGGGCACTTCCCTCAGAAGGAAATACCTTATCGGGTCCAGTCCATACTTGTTGATCAGTATGACAGGATCCACCACGTTCCCCTTGGACTTGGACATCTTTCCGCCTTCCAGCAGCAGCCAGCCGTGGCCGAATACCTGTTTCGGAAGCGGTTCGCCAAGGGCCATCAGCATCGCAGGCCAGATGATCGTATGGAACCTCACTATCTCCTTGCCTACCAGGTGGACATCGGCAGGCCAGTATTTGCGATAATCGGAATCGTCATCCGAAAGGTAACCCAGCGCCGTTATGTAGTTAGAAAGCGCATCGATCCATACATAGACCACATGCTTTTCATCAAAAGTCACCGGGACGCCCCAGTTGAAGGTAGTCCTCGATACGCAGAGGTCTTCCAGTCCCGGCCGCAGGAAGTTGTTCAGCATCTCGTTCCTTCTTGACACGGGCTGGATGAATTCGGGATTCTCCTCTATATGTTTTATCAGCCTGTCCTGGTACTTGGACAGCCTGAAGAAAAAGCTCTCTTCCCTGGTAAGCTCTACCTCCCTGCCGCAGTCAGGGCATTTGCCGTCCTTAAGCTGCGTCTCGGTCCAGAAGGATTCGCACGGCGTGCAGTACCAGCCTTCATATTCGCTTTTGTAAATATCTCCCTGGTCATAGAGCTTTTTGAATATTTTCTGGACAGTGACTTCGTGCTCTTTGTCGGTCGTCCTGATGAACCTGTCGTTGGTGATCTTCATCATCTTCCAGAGTTCTTTAATGCCGGCTACTATTTCATCCACATACTGCTTCGGCGACACGCCCTTTTCCTCGGCTTTGCGCTGTATCTTCTGCCCGTGCTCGTCTGTCCCGGTGAGGAACATCACGTCATAGCCCCGGAGCCTCTTGTACCTCGCTATCGCGTCTGCTGCCACGGTTGTATATGAATGCCCTATATGCAGCCTGTCACTTGGATAATATATTGGTGTGGTGATGTAAAAAGTTTTCCTTTCCATCGCGTTTCCTCCATATCGCTTTTGGCTGACAGCCTCGTGGAATATCTATTATAACCAGCATCTGACCATTTCAGACTTTATTTTAATATACCTTTTGAGCATATTTTTTTCAAGTGATATTTGGCACCGGCGGAATATATCACCGGCGCGGAAAATAAAATCTAAACAGATAGGTGAAGGGAGCCCGTACCCATGGGGAAGTTGACTGAAGCGGCAGCGTTTTATGCGAGATTCGCAGGCAAAGTATTGCCTGAAGCCTACAGGCAGCGCAGCCTCGCCGGGGAAGAGCTGAGGCAGTGCCTTCATATATCCGCATCAGAAAAGGATGCAGCCGAAGACCTGCTGTCAGGAAGGTTCCCCGTCAGGCAGGCATGCTGTTTCCTTTTCTCTATGTTTCCGGGGACCGATCCCCGCGACCTGGTTTCATTCATGATCTCTCTGCATTCCATCGCTGATACCCTTGAGATATACCGAAAAAAAAAGGACATCAGGGATGAGAAGGAGATCCGCGACCTCCTGGGCTGCCTTTCCGCCGCGGTGGATCCCTCGAGGAACCTTCCGCCGGCCGATCCTGCAGGATATTTCACATGCGATGCCCAGGCCCTGGATACAGAGTATCATGCAGCACACACACAGGCCCGGGCGCCGTTGATGTGCCACACGGAACGGTGCAGGCTGAAACTGGCAGTCCTGCCTTCATACAGGCAAATCTCGTCAAAAATAAAGAAGTATATGCAGATGTACATAGACCTTCAGTCATACAGGCACTACCCTCCCGTTATCAGCACGGACCTGCTGAAAACATGGAGCAGCAGTTATCTGAAACGCTATCGCGACATTTCCTGCTGGGAACTTTGTGCCGCAGCCGATTCTTTCCTTGGGATCGCGGCAATGTTTGCAGCCGCGTCCGTTCCGGATATCACGGAAGAGGAAGTCCAACTGCTGGATGAGTTCTGCTTCCCATGGTTCAGCGGTTTCTGTTCGATGCTCGATTCGGTGATCAGTCTGAGGACGTCAACTGGTGCCGGGGAAATCAACTTCTCGTCGTTTTACAGGAACCTGAGGGAATGTGAAGAAAGACTCGTCTTTTTTGCCGAAAACACCATGGCTTCATGCAACAGGCTAAGGGACAGCAGCCTTTACCTGCTTGTCACCAAAGCAGCCGCAGGCATGTACCTGTCGCATCCTGAAGCGGGTTTCGGCATGCTGCGCCTCACCACGTCGAACATAATACAGAAAGCGTCCCTGAGGCCATATCGCATCGCAGGCTTCCTGATGCGCATGCTTCGCCTTCTTAATTAAGGGGACAGTTCTTCGAAACCTTCACCTTCCGAATATCAGTGCGCATATAAACGCCGATGCGACTGCGCTGACAGCGTCGGCAATCAGTGCCGCTGCCAGCGTGTATCTTATATTCCTGATGCCGACAGAGCCGTAATAGACAGCAAGCGTATAGAAAACAGTCTCGGTGGAACCAAGCATAGTGCACGCAACTCTTCCTGCATATGAATCCGGTCCGTAGTTCCTGATTATATCAGAGACGATTGCCAGGGACGCACTGCCCGAAACCGGCCTCATCAGGACGAGCGGGATGGCTTCCGCAGGTATGCCCAGCAATCTGAACGCCGGCGCCAGTAATCCTACGACGGCGTCCAATGCTCCCGATGCCCTGAAGACGCCTATGGCTGTTATGATCCCCACCAGTGACGGCAATATCCTCACAACTGTCGAGATACCTTCGGCGGCGCCTTCGGTGAAAGCCTCGAATATTTTGACTCTACGGACCAGCCCTGCGCCAAGTATGAGCAGGATGGCCGCAGGAAGTATGTACATGGATATGGCAGTCAAAACCGGGGATCTCATGCTGTCATCAACCTGTCCTTTTCTTTGTCTCCGATACGGTCCGCGGCCCTGCAGCGCACCTTCCGGCAGCGCTGCGTCCGCTTCGCGCTGCAGCGCCGGACCTGACGATCCGTGGCCTGGTTCGCCGGGCAGACATATCCGGCAAGTGCGCCAGGCCATCGGCGGCTGTTTCTGCGTCTGCGCATGCCGCATCAGGCAGCCCTGGCTTCCACATCCTCATCATTGTTTTGGCCGACAGTATCCCGGCAAATGCTGCACACAGTGACGCAGCCCAAATGCACGGTATGATTTCCGCCGGTGCCGCTGAGCCGGCATCGCTCCTCAATGCCAGCACGGTCGTCGGTATAAGCTGCAGTGCCGATGCATTCAGCACAAGGAACATGCACATGGCATCAGTGGCCGTATCTTTTTTCCTGTTGACTTTCTGTAGTTCCTCCATGGCTTTTATCCCGAACGGCGTCGCTGCATTGCCAAGCCCCATGAAATTGGCTGACAGGTTCATTACGATGGCGCCCATGGCCCTGTCACTGATTTCATGCTCAGGGAAAAGAGGCCTGAGAAGGGGTTTTGCAACCTTTGCTATCGATTTTGTCATCCCGCTTTTCTCCATTATTTTCATCAGGCCCGACCACAGGCACATGACCCCAAGCAGTCCCAGGCTCAGTTCCACAGCATCGCCTGCCGAACTGAAAGCCGCTTTGGTCACCTCGTCTGTCCTGCCGTTGACAATGCCGGCCAGAAACCCGACAGCCAGCAATCCTGCCCAGATGTAATTCATCCATTACCTCCCTGCTATCCCCAACCAGCCAGTCATTCCTGTTGACGGTCATTGACGGTCAATTATTTATATTGAAAAAGCAGTTGCAACATTACAGGAAATTTCTCCCGGAAACAACACAACAGTATGTCGAATTTCGTGCAATATTTCCCGACAGATTTTCTAGTAATTTTGCAGGTTCCGTGCATGCAGAAAAAATCATTTTTACGCTTGGAAAATATTGGTATTCCTCAAACACGCTTTACTATCGGCTTTTCAGGAACTGCCACGGACGGTTTTCACTAAATTTTCCATAACATTTTTTTGAATATATATAAAATAATTGTTGACGCAAACTGGAATTTGTGTTAGTATATTTTCATAAAAGAATGTCGAATATTGTTAGCAGAGGAGGAAACAGTATGAAATCTACAGGAATAGTAAGAAAAGTCGACGAACTTGGCAGAGTAGTACTTCCGATAGAACTGAGGAGAACACTCGACATCGCTGAGAAGGACGCACTTGAAATATATGTCGATGGCAACACGATCATACTGAAGAAATATGAACCGGCATGTATCTTCTGCGGCGATGCCAAGGACGTCACCACTTACAAAGGCAAGAACATCTGCCCGAACTGCATGAAAGAGCTCAGGAAAGGCTGATGCAGACAAGTATGAAGCCCGGCTTTCTCAGTCGGGTTTTTTATTTTGCTTCCTGTTTCAGTCTTTCCCCAGAAGGCTGCTGTATACCTCTCTCTTGCTGATCCCCCGGTCCTCGGCCACCCTTTTCATGGCCTCTTTTTTATCAAGGCCGCTGTCCGTGTACATCCTGACGTGCTCCTCGATGCTGATATCTTCCCAGCTTTTCTTTTCCTCCTCCTGGAGGCCTCGTTCGTCCGCCCCCTCAAGGATGAGCACGAATTCGCCTTTCGGCGTCTCTTTCTCATACCTGGCCACGGCCTCATCCAGTGTGGTCCGCCAGACCTCCTCGAACCTTTTTGTCAGTTCCCTGGCTATTGCGACCCTTCTGTTGCCGAACACATCCCTGAGATCCTTCAGCGTATGGATAAGTTTGTGGGGCGCCTCGTAGAACACCAGCGTCCTTGTATCCCTGCTGACGGACTCAAGCCTCTCCCTCCTTGCCCGCCTGTTCACCGGCAGGAAGCCTTCAAAGGCAAATCTGCCTGACGGAAGTCCTGACAGTACGACACCGGCTATGACCGCTGAAGGTCCCGGAATCAGAGTGACAGGTATCCCATTGTCTGCAGCAAGCCTTACAAGGTCTTCCCCGGGATCGGAGATGCCGGGGGTACCCGCATCCGACACCAGCGCCACATTCCTGCCTTCAAGAAGCTGGCCTATAAGGTAATTGCCCTTTTCTGCCTTATTGTGCTCATAGTAACTCACGAGCGTATTCTTTATTCCAAAATGGTTGAGCAGCTTCAGGGTCTGCCTCGTATCCTCGGCAGCGATGATGTCGGCCTCTTTCAGTATCCTTAAGGCCCGCAGGGTTATATCCTCAAGATTGCCTATGGGTGTTGCAACCAAATACAGTGTTCCGGTTTTTCCCACTGTCTTCTCTGCCTTTCGTCATAATACTGGATCTCTGCTGTATATCTCGTTTATTTCATTGGTGTATCTGCCTGAACTGTCATACACGTACAGCGGTTCCTGCACCCTGAGTTCGACCTTTCCGCCCTTCGTACCGCTTATCAGGACCAGGTTGGGCTTTCTTCCCGGCGAAGGATGTACAAGCCTCATCAGTTTCGGCTCTATACTGTATTTGCGCATGTTGTACATGATATCCGCCAGCCTGTGCGGCCTGTGGACCATGGAGAATTTCCCGCCGGGTTTCAGCAGCCTGGCTGAAACGGAGATCACATCCTCGAGCGAGCAGAGTATTTCGTGTCTTGATATCGCTTTGGTATCTTCCGGGTTCAGAAGTCCTGCGCCTTTTTCCATGTAAGGAGGGTTGGTCACTACCGCATCGAAGCTCGAGGGGCCGAACAACTGCACGGCATCCCTGATATCTCCGCGGACTATGCTTATTTTATCCTGCAGCCCGTTGAGGGCAACACTGCGCGAAGCCATCTCGGCCATATCGTCCTGTATTTCCAGTCCGACAACCCTGGCAGGCTCCTTTTTTGCTGCCACCAGAACAGCGATGATCCCCGTTCCTGTGCCGAGGTCGATCACGGCGCCATTTTTCGGCACCTGCGCAAAGTACGCAAGCAATACAGCGTCTATGCCGAAACAGAAACCGTCTGTTTTCTGTATCAGCCTCAGGCCTTTGTATTGCAGGTCATCTATCCTTTCATTTTCCCTGATAGCGATGTCCAATGGATCCACCCTTCATGTCCTGCAGTTTTTTCACCTGCAAAGCGAAAGAATAAAGGAACTTCTCCAAAATAAAATAAGGAGCCCTGCATCAGCCTGAAAGCTGCTGCCTGACCCCTTATCGTCCCAACCAGTTATACCGGCTTCGGAGCTTCGACCGGACAGACTTCTGCGCATGATCCGCAGTCGATGCACGCATCCTCGTCTATCTCATATTTGGCGTCTCCCTGGGAAATTGCTGAAACCGGGCATTCGGGTTCACATGCTCCACAGCTGATGCAGTCTTCACTGATGCGATATGCCATCAGAGTACACCTCCTAAAATACATTTTGATAACCCACTAACAAACAGTTACTATTTTATCACTTAAGGCGGATAAAGAAAATACTTTTTGTCAATAATCCGGAATTTTCGACAGATTTAGTCCTCCAGGGCCTTCAGTTCCTCCATTTCAACATCTTCGATGTCGTTTTCATCCTGGGCTGCGGCATCCTGTATTACCCTGAGTTCGCTGAACCTGTACGATTTGAGGTCTGTTTCGTTATCATTGTCGAGCTTTACTTTCGCCGTTTCTTTCAGAAGGAACCTTTCGACCACAACTCCCTGGCCGTCAGGCGTCTCGACCACGGCGCCGATCTTGGGCGCGTATTTTATGGTCTGTTCGTATGCCTCCTGTTCATATCTCAGGCAGCACATCAGCCTTCCGCAGTTGCCGGAGATCTTGGCCGGATTCAGCGACAGTCCCTGCTCCTTTGCCATTTTTATAGAAACCGGCTGGAATTCACCCAGGTGCGAACAGCAGCACAGTTCCCTGCCGCATACGCCGATGCCTCCCATCATCTTCGCTTCGTCCCTGACTCCTATCTGCCTGAGCTCTATCCTTGTTTTGAAAACTGAAGCCAGGTCCTTCACCAGCTCCCTGAAATCCACCCTGCCGTCGGCGGTAAAATAGAACAGGATCTTGTTGTTGTCAAATGTATATTCCACGTCAATCAGTTTCATTCCAAGGTTGTGGTCCCTGATTTTCTGGAGGCAGATGCCAAAAGCATCCTTTTCCTTTTTCCTGTTCTCCATGGCATGCTTTTCGTCATCCTCAGTGGCGATCCGCATGACTTTTTTCAGCGGAGCGACGATCTCCTCGTCAGGGACTTCGCGAGGGGGTATCACGACTTCACCAAACTCCACGCCCCTTGCGGTTTCCACGATTACATGCATACCTTTTTCTATCTGCAGTTCATCAGGGTCGAAATAATAAATTTTCCCCGCCCTTTTGAACCTCACTCCAACTACCTTTACCATCCAATGTCCTCCTGTGTTTTTATCCCTGTAATTTTATCAGTAAATAGTCCGTTAGCAGCTGATAATTCGCATGCTGCCTCAAAGCTCCCTTCGCAGCCCCTATGGCGTCTATGCACTCTATGATCCTGCTGCTGCGGCAGTTTCGGGCATTATTCATTATAATATCTTTTTTATCGGAATTTATCAACATACCAGCAGCGCCTTCGCTTGCGACGAGCAGATCCCGGTAGTATGCCAGCATTATGTCCAGCAGCACGTCTATATTTTCCCTGTTTTCTTCCAGGAAAGCGGCAAGTTCGAAAATGTCCCTTGTCCTGCCTGATCCGATCCCCGGCATCAGTTCGAACAGCCGGTCCCGCATGGCGGAAAATTCACTGGACTCCGCCAGTTTCAGGGCCTGTCCTATATTACCGTCGGCATAGCCGGCTATAAGCTCCAGCACACTGCTGCTGCCGCCGATCCTTGCCTTGAGCGCCTGCATCACCTGGTCGTGAGTATACTTCCTGAACTGCAGATGCTGCGCCCTCGAACGGACTGTCTCCAGCAGGCTTTCATAATTGGTGGTAAGCAGGATGACGACGACATATCCCGGCGGCTCCTCAAACGTCTTAAGGAGGCAGTTCTGGGCCTGGACTGTCATCTTCGCCGCATCTTCGACGATATATACCTTGCGCCTGGAATACATGGGCCTGAGCACGGAATCGCTCTGGATACCACGTATCAGGTCCACGCCTATGCTGGGACCGTCGGTATTTATGCTGATGAAATCGGGATTGGTTCCGTTCTCCATGAGAAGGCAGGCCTTGCACCTGCCGCATGTGGCGCCGCCATGCGGGTCGTTACACAGCAGCAGTCCTGCGAAGACCCTTGCTATGGTTTTTTTGCCGATCCCCTGCGGTCCTGAGAATATATATGCATGACTGACCCTGTCTTCGGAAAGCGACCGCTTCAGGTTTTCGATCACTTCCCTCTGACCCGTTATACCCTCAAAATCCATTTGTTGCTCCCTGATAAAATGATTACCCGACCGCACTCCGGAGCAAATCATAATTATCCATGGCTCCATGGTGCGAAACCGGATCTTGGCTGGCTGTGGATCACGTGAACAGATCCAGTATCAGTCCCCTGATATCTTCAAGTCGCTGGAGAAGCCTCAGATTATCCTTCTCCCCGCTCAAAACATCCTCTGTCAGCTTTTCCAGTTCTTCATTTATTGTCCTTACGATCGCAAATACCCTGTGCCTGCCGCGCCTGTCCAGCAGGCTCCTTTTTGAGAACTTTTTCGATTTGCCGACGGCCAGGTCGAGAAATTCGGCTATCAGCTTCTTATAGATTTTCAGTTCGCGTATGTCTACTCTTTCCGCAAGTCTTTCACCCTGCCTGGTGATTTCATCGACCAGGTCCTTCAGATACTGTTCATAGCCGGCGTCCCCCGCCAATTTCAGCTGATGCCTGAATTCACCGCGTCTGCCGGGATTCACCTTTTTATCATCTTTGACAGGCAAACCTGCGAGGCCTGCCGTATTGGTGAGAGTGTCACTTATCTTCAAGGTTTACCTCCGATGGCCTCCTGGTTCCGGATCTATACCTTTTCAAAACGATCGACATTCAGGACGAATATCGTGGCGCCCCCGACGACCACTTCCACGGGATAAGGTATGAACATGCCTCCGACCCCGTTGGGCGTCATGTTGGAATTGATGACCTGTTTTCTGCTCTTGGATTTTTTCTTGATGACTTCGATCACTTCATCAAGGTGATCTTCATCGACGCCTACAAGCAAAGTTGTGTTCCCTGCCTTGAGGAACCCGCCGGTGGAGCACAGCTTGGTCACGCTGAACCCGTTTTTGTTCAGTTCTTCCATTACTTTCGGGCCATCTTCGTCATGGACGATAGCAAATACCAGTTTCATATTCCGCCCTCCTCACCAAAATACATGCATCACTTTAGATTTCTCTGACAAATCCGAGAACTGAATCCAATTGCCTCCTCACATCTTTCCAGACCTCTTCCACGGACCTGGACGCATCTATGGTTTTTATCCTGTCAGGGTTTTCTTTCGCAAGTTGTTTGTAGCCGTAATAGACTCTGCGGTGGAAATCCAGCTGTTCGTTCTCTATCCTGTCGCCGTTCGCGGAATCCATCCTTCTCCTCAGGCCTGTCTCGGGGTCCAGATCGAAAAAGAACGTGATATCGGGCATCATGTTGTCTATGGCTATGGATGTGATCCGCTTCAGCATGTCCATATCAAGTCCTCTTCCATAGCCCTGGTATGCGTAGAATGAATCCACGTACCGGTCGCATATCACCGTCTCGCAGTTCGCTATGGCAGGCTTGATCACCTGCTCCACAAGCTGTGCACGTGCTGCTGAATACAGCAACAGTTCTGTTTTGCTGTGCATTTCGGTATAGGCGGGATCAAGGATGATGGAACGGATGCTTTCACTGATGCGTGTCCCTCCGGGCTCCCTTGTCACAACGACCTTGCATCCCAATGAAGCAAGATGGTCCGATATTTTCCTGATCTGTGTTGACTTCCCGCAGCCATCGGTACCTTCCACTGTGATGAAAAGCCCTCTTTTCATATTGTCCACATCTCCTGAAATCTTTTCATCCGATCCGCTCCCGTCACCTACTTAAATTATACCCTATTACAGCATACGTTACCATATCGGATTTATTTCCTGCACAGAACCTGTACCGTCCCGTCACTGGCCAGTCCATGGACATTCCCGCCTGCTTCGGCCACGTCTGTTATGAAATCCACGGCCTCCCGGGTGATGATCTCCCCCGGGCATACGAGGGCCGTGCCCGGAGGGTACGGTGAAATAATACACTTGCTTGTCCTTCCGACTGCATCAGCCAGCCTTATTCTCTCAGCATCCGCGCTCAATATGTCCCTGCTCTCGTACATTTCCCTCCTGCAGGTCTCCGCCTGCAGCTTCAGCAAAGCGATGTATCTTTGCCCCAGGCCAGTCCGCTTAATCACATGGTCCTGTCCCGTTTTCCGGCCGGCCACGCCCATACAGGCATATGACCGCTTCTGCAGGCCAATGAGCGCATCGAACAGCCTGTCGATCGAACCGGAACTGTCAGCCACGGTGCTTATAAAGACCACGTTGTACAGATCTGCCATCTCGGCCTGTATGCGGTATTCATGCCTCAGCAGCCTGTCTGCTTCATAGCCCGTTATGCCGAGGCGCGATACATTTACCGTTATCCTCGTGGCATCATGGTCAAAACCGGGTACCGCCGTACTGTCAAGCAACCGCAGCAGGCTTCCGTCAAGTCTGTCCCTGTTGGCCCGTATTGAATCGATAAGCCTGTCCAGCAATTCTTTTCCCTGTTTCTGCATTATCTCCCTTGCTATGTCAAGAAAGGTCATGATTATGAATGACGGGCTGGTAGTCTGATATATGTCGAGGAAGTAATCGATCCTCTCAGGATCCACCCTGTCAGAACCGATATGCAGGTATGCCCCCTGTGTGAACGCAGGCAGCGTCTTGTGCGCGCTCTGGACGCAGATGTCAGCACCGGCTTCCAGGGCAGATACCGGCAGCCTTTTATTGAATGCAAGATGCGGGCCGTGGGCTTCATCCACTATGAGGATCTTGCCGCGGGCGTGCACGATGTCCGCTATCTTCCTTATGTCACAGCATACACCGTAATAGCCGGGCCTGGTAATGAGCACCGCCGGCGCGTCTGGTGCATCGTCAAGCGCTTTCTCAACATCGTCCGGGGTGATGCCGGTGCTGATGCAGAATTCTTCGGAATACCCGGGGATAATGTAGTATGGTGAAACGCCAGCCATCAGCATTCCGCTGACGACAGAACCGTGACAGTCACGGCCGGTGATAAGGCGCTGTCCCGGCCTGCATACTGCCGCGATCGCTGCATGGATGCCCCCGGTACTGCCATTGACGACGAACCGGCTCATTTTCGCGCCAAATGCTGATGCAGCCAGTTCCTGCGCTTCCTTCAGCACACCTTCCGGTTTGTGGAGATCGTCAGTTCCGGGTAATTCCGTAAGATCCAGTTTTTCCAGTTCTGAAAGAAAATCCTCGGGAATGCCCGCCCCAAGCTTGTGGCCGGGCATATGGAAGGGAAGAATCCCTGAAGCCGAATATGACTTCAGGGCATCGTAAACAGGCGTATTCCGGTCACATGACGTTCGGTTCATTTCAGGCTTCGTTCCTGTTTTTTTCATATATGATCCTTAAGCCCTCCAGGACGAGGCGGCCGTTCACTTCGTCGATGGACTCGGCCTCAGGGGCGATGAACTTGGCCAGTCCGCCTGTAGCTATGACTTTTATGTTATCTTCGTTCATTTCCTGCTTTATCTTTTTTACGAGGTAGTTTACCTGTCCCACATACCCGTGGAATATCCCGGCCTGCATTCCGACGGCCGTGTTGCGGCCGATCGCCGTACCATGCTTTGCAAGGTCTATTTTGGGCAGCTTGGCCGTCCTCTGGTACAGGGCTTCCGCGGATATCAGTATGCCGGGGCATATGGCGCCGCCAAGGAACTCGCCTTTTGACGATATGGCGTTGAACGTGGTGGCGGTGCCGAAATCCACGACTATCGCCGGACCCCCGTAGATCTCGAAGGCGGCTACGGCGTTGGCGATCCTGTCCGCCCCAAGTTCACGCGGATTCTCATATTTTATGTTTATGCCCGTCTTTATGCCGGGACCTATGATTATGGGTTTCTTCTTCAGGTATTTCTCAATGGCATGCTCGAATGAAAACATTATCGGCGGGACAACCGATGATATGATAATTCCCTCGATATCCGAAATATCGAGTTTCTCGTAGTTAAAAAAATTGATGAAGTACATGCCGAACTCGTCGGCTGTCCATCCCCTGTTGGTAGCCAGCTTCCAGTGGGCTATAAGCTTTTTTCCTTCGTACACGCCGAAACGTATATTGGTATTTCCGACATTTATCGCAAGCAGCAACTTGTTCGCCTCCAAACAGGCAGCATACAGACCGGCGGAGATTTCTCCGCCCGCCTCGTCAGCCTGGAAATCTTCAGAGTCTCAGGGCAGGATCCTTACAGGAACTTCATGCTCCTGATCTCCTTTATCTCGAGTTCTATCTCCTTTTCGATCCTTTCTATATCACGCTTGATGTCTTCGATAGTCTCTTCTTCCCTGCTTTTATGCGTATGTCTCCCGGAATATTTCTGGTGGTCCCTGTCCGCGCCCTTTCCCTTGTCGCGGTAATATCCCCTTTGCCTGGAGTTTTCACGGTTATATGAATCATGGCTTTTCGAGTTTTTCTGGGCACCCTGGGAATGGGCCTGGCCCGCTGAAGATGGACCCTGCATATCCTTGCCTCCCTGATCCTCGCTTTTTGCCATGTTTTGCTGACGGCCCCTGAACTTCCCCCTGGAGTTCCCACGGCCGCGGGACTGCTGTTCCCTGTGTCCCTGGTTTGCTTCAGTCCTTACAGCGCTGTCGTCGATGTCTTCGTTTCTGTTTCTGACCATTTTAACCTCCAAAATAGTGAAGCAATGTAATTATTGTATTTTAAATGCTTCAACAAGTCAACCCCGGCACTTTCCGGCGTTCCGGCCGCATATGCCGTGTCCGGAGACGGCCGCAGCCGTACCTGCCGCTGCCGTGCACATGCCTGCACTGAACGAAGGCGGCCGCTAGCCTGCATAGCCGAAAATGCCCCGGACGGATATCTCTCCTGACAGCAGTTCCCTCCTGACTCCGTCACTGCAGTCCACAAGAAGGCTGCCGTTTTCCGTGATATCGACTGCCTTGCCGGTATATTCGGCATTTCTCAGCGAAAACCTCACTTCCTTCCCAAGCGTGACGGAAAATCTCCGCCATTCATCCAGTATTTCACCTGTTTTCCCGCTGAGTATATCATGGTAGATATTGTCGATCTCCCGCAACAGTGTGCGTATCAGGGAAAGCCTTCCCGCATCTCCGTCATATGAGTTTTTCTGCGCGTACTGCGTATTTTTCCGTGCGCCTGGCGTGTTTTCCGGCCCGCCTGGCCCATTTTCCCGTCCGTCCGGCTCAGCCCGCCCTGGTATCCTGCCGCCTGACGCGGAAAGGACAGAGACTGCCCTGTCCCGGAGTTCCGGCGGAAAATCCTCCTCTGTCTGCGAATAGTTTATCCCGATCCCCAGTATGATGTAATTGACCCTGTCAGCCTCTGAATTCATTTCCAGCAGGATCCCGCTGATTTTCCTTCCATTAAATATTATATCGTTGGGCCATTTTATCCCGGTCCTGATGCCGGTTGCGGCATATATGGCCCTTACCGTTGCCACAGCCGCTGCGAGGGTAAGGACCGGGGTCTCAGGGGGCGCCATCGGTGGCCGCAGGACTACTGAAAGATAAATACCTTTTCCTCCCGGAGATTCCCAGCTCCTGCCGAGCCTTCCCTTCCCGTGTGTCTGCATTCCGGCAACCACCGTCATTCCCTCGGAACAACCTTCTGCGGCAAGTTTGGCTGCATGGGTGTTAGTTGAAGTGATCTCATCGAACCAGACCACTTCACAGCCTGCTGTCCTCGTACCAAGGCCGTTCATTATCTCGAACGGATTCAGCCTCCCGCTGCCTGACAGCAGCCTGTAGCCCAGGTTCGGGGCCGATTCTATTTCATATCCTTCGCTCCTGAGTTCGTTTATGTGTTTCCAGACGGCAGACCTTGATATGCCGAAACGGGTCCCTATATCGACTCCGGTGACATAATCGGAGCCTGCTTCCTTCAAAAGCTTTAAAATTTCATATCTCATTGGGTCCTCCCCGGTGCATTGAAAATGTATGGCCTGTTGTTCTCCTTAAGTATGAACACGGCGGGACCGGCAGTCCCGTCGCAGACCATGTCGGCTTCCCCCTGGCTGCAGAGCCATTTGAAGTACAGATAGAGGAAAGTGTCGTCGAGATCACTGTGCTCCTCTCTGAGCTGTTCAGCCAGGTTGCTGAGGTAAAGTTCCTGCGAACTGTTATACAATAACGGGGTGTCGAGCATTTTGCCGGTCACGCTTATCTGTTCGCCCAGGACGGTACTGGTCACAAGGACTTCGGGAAACCTGTAGTCACCGAACCTGTAGTCCATGACAGGTATTATGGACTCCTCATACAGTTTCATCGCTTCGGGGTTCCCACAGCCGGCTTCATACAGGGATCTGTCGGCTATATAGCAGCATTTCGGAGGAACCTCCATCTTAAGACACCTGTATTCGCTGGATGTATATTTTTCGTACTCATCTCTCGGGTTAAGCAGTGCTGTGATACATTTTCTCATGATCCCGCCGATACGAACCTCGCGGCTGTACCATTCAGAGAGCTTTATCCCGCAGTCGACAGCATCACCGGCCTTTTCTGCAGGTATGTGAAAATATACCTCTACCACACTTCCACCTCCGTGACGATGCGGAGCCATCCGGCATCGGGACCGTCCACTTTATCGAACCCCAATTCCTATTCTACTGTAATGCGGCTGTCTGTTCAACCGTGCGGCCTGCCACACGCCGGGAGGATTCGGGTATTCCCGGTGTCCACACAGGTACAGGCAAAGGCGGCTGCATCCTGCTTTGCTTTATTGCCGGGACAGCGGGAAATGTTATCTTGTATTGAATATCATACCAATATTACTTATAATAGTTTTGTACGGAACCAGTTTTGTACATATCCCGATGAAATCGTGATTGGAGGTATCATAATGCAGTTTTTTGAGAATCTGGGCAAAAAAGTGGGTGAAGCCGCGCAGGCAGCTGCAAAGAAATCCGGCGAACTCGTCGAGATCACCAAGCTGAACGCAAGCATCAGTTCTGAAGAAGACAAGATACAGAAGCTTTATGTTCAGATCGGAAAAACCATCTTCGAAAAATTCGAACAGACAGGCACAGCTGATGACACAGTAAAGGAAGCCTGCGTCCAGATCACTGAACACATGGCGAATGTCAAGGCTTATAAGGAAAAAATAGCTGAGCTCAAGGGCGTAAAGACATGCATCAACTGCGGTGCTGAAATGGAAAGGACCCAGTTGTTCTGCGGCAAATGCGGGACCAAGAACGAACTGCCCCAGACCGGCACAACCGCCCAGGCAGCAGAACAGCCGGCAAAGCCGACCTGTCCGGCCTGCAATGCAGAAGTGACCGAAGGTGCAGCATTTTGCACCAACTGCGGCCAAAAACTCTGATACCCGGACAAAATCGTCCAGGTATCGCTTATTGACTATGAACAGTCATTAAAAGGGCGGGATATCCGCCCTTTTTTCATTCCATTTCCTGTACCTTTGGCATGGTACCGGTATGCAAAACCATGCTGGACTTCCGTTCCGAAAACATATTGTCCATCGGCAGCACTATCTCTTCATCATTACACCGGCCACAGCCTCTGATCCTTATCCGGTTGCTGAATGCTGCATACCTTGTTCGCCCTGTTTTTCGGCGCTCCGGCCGGTAAGCCCCCTGGCCTTCCGGTATTTCTCCAGGACTTCGACGGCAGGGTCGAATTCCTCATAGAACATGACGATCATTTCGCCAGGTACTGCTTCTGCCATAGCTTTTTTGAGCGCCAGGTCCTCCTGGTATATTACAGTTATCCTGTCCTTGTCCATGCCCGCTTCGATAGCGCCGCGATAAAGGAGGTCGGCAACTTCTCCGGCGTCTCTCCCCCTCAGGTCGCTGTCTTCCTTGATATAGAGCTTGTTGAAAAAGCGCCCGCAAATCCTGCCGACTTCGATTATACTTTCGTCCAGCCTGTCTCCCGGCATGCCTATCACGCCTGTATATACGGAAGCATTGAAATGCTTCAGCATGTCTGTAACGGCAATGTAGCCAGCTTTATTGTGGCCGTAATCGAGCATGACGGAAAACCCGCCCATGTCGAATATGTTGAATCTGCCCGGATTCGCAGCCAGGTCCGGCCTGAAGCTCATTATGCCTTTCCTGATCCTGGCGACCGGCATGCCCAAAGCCAGGAGCGCCGACACAGCGGCGAGCGAATTTTCAATATTACATGCAGCCCTGCCTCCGTACGTTATCGGGATATCGCCGATCCGCGCTATAAACTTCTCGTGGCCCGATATGGAAGCGTAAATCGAGCCTTCCCTGATGTATACCGCATCCCGTCCATCACTCAGCCACTTGCGGATCTCGGGACTGTTTTCGACCGCCGAAAACAACAATGGTCTGCAATTTATCCTGCCTAGTATGAACGCGGTCATTTCATCATCCGCATTCAGAACGGCTGTCCCATCAGGCTTGACCGCCTCGGCTACCAGAGACTTGACCTTGGCCAGTTCCTCTTTTGTGTTTATACCGTCAAGTCCAAGGTGGTCGTCGCCTATATTGACGATCACCCCCACATCGGCAAGGTCATAGCCCAGTCCTCTCTTTATGATGCCTCCCCGCGCCGTCTCAAGCACAGCTGCTTCGACCCTGGTATCGCCCAGGATCCGCGCCGCGCTCAGTGCACCCGTGTTGTCACCTTTCAGGATACACTCGTCTCCGATGTATATGCCTCCCGTGGTCGTCATTCCTGTCGTTAAGCCGTTTGCTCGCAATGTATGGGCGATCATCCTGGTCACGGTAGTCTTGCCATTGGTCCCGGTTACGGATACTATCGGGATGCTGCTGGGCTGTCCCTTCGGGAAAAGGTACTCTAATATGTCGCAGGCAACATTCCTTGGCTTCCCTTCCGTTGGGTATATGTGCATCCTCAGCCCGGGCGCCGCATTCACCTCGATGATGGCACCATTGTCCTCATCCAGCGGTTTCGATATGTCAGCACAGGTGATATCTATACCAGCAATGTCGAGTTCCATCAGTTCAGCGGCCTTCACAGCCAGTTCCGCGTTGCGGGGATGGACTTCGTCGGTACAGTCCCTGGCAGTTCCGCCGGTGCTGAGGTTTCCGTTGCAGCGAAGCAGTACCTTTTCGCCGGCTTTGGGTATGCTGTCCTCGGTATAGCCCATTTTTGCAAGGACCTGCCTTGACATGTCGTCTATCCTGATAATCGTCAGCGGTTTTTCGTGGTCTGTTCCCCTTAACGGGTTTTTGTTTTCGATTTCGACAAGCTCCCTGATGGTGTGCACACCGTCCCCGATTACGAAAGGCGGCCTGCGCTCTGCAGCCGCGACCATTTTACCGCCGACGACAAGCAGCCTGTAGTCCTTTCCTTCGATGTGCTTTTCGACTATCACTGCATGACTGAACCTGGCAGCTGCAGTGAATGCTTTTTCCAGTTCTTCAAAGCTTGTTATGTTTGTGGACACGCCCTTCCCCTGGTTCGCATCGAAGGGCTTGACGGCTACAGGCCATCCTATGGCCGCGGCGATGGCAGCCGCGGACCTGTATGTGTAAGCCACGTCGCCCCGCGGTACAGGTATCCCGGCTTCGGAAAGCCTCTGCTTTGTAAGGTGCTTGTTGCCTGCGATATCGACCGCCACACAGCTGCTGCTGTCTGACAGCGAGGCTTCAAGGTACCTGGTGTACTTGCCCGTGCCAAGCCTCAGCACGCTCGAGTGCTCCAGGCATACAACAGGTATGTTCCTCCTGCGCGCTTCTTCATACAATGCCTCTGTGCTGGGTCCCATGCCGGATTCGGCTGCGACCTTCGCCAGGCGCTTTTTTATGTTCTCAATGTCCGGCATTTCGCCGGCAATGAGCATGTTGACCATATCCGAAACGGCCAGCAGGCACTCCGTCGCAGCCTTCTCGTTTTTGTACTCAAAAATGATGTGATACAGCGACGGTTCTTCGACGACCCTGCTTTTACCGTAATGCACGTCATAGCCAAGCACGCTCTGGAGTTCAAGCACCATGTGCTCAGCCACATGCGCGAGGTACGTTCCCTCTGCCAGCCTATCGACAAAACCGCCCTCATAACCGAGGGAACAGACATGTTTCGCCAGCCCAGGCAGCATTTCCAGGAGCCGTTCATTGAATCCCTCTATCTGCCTGGTCGGCGTGTCATAATGTTCGCCGAGATCAGCAACCGCCCTGATCACGGGCCTGTGGCTGTAAATGTTCCTTCCTCTGAACGGCTCTATTTTTATTATTTCCACTGTTTTTCCTCCACTCTCAGAACTTTTCTGTTTGTCATGTCGAATCCGTATCCTGCAGGCAGCACATGCAGTACCACGTTGGTGATGGCAAGGTTCTCGTCCGGCATCAGTTCTGAAACGTTGGAACTTTTGATGCTCTTGCCGTCCACCACCATGACCGAATTGCTCCCTATTACTTTGAAATGATCGTCAGGATATACTCTGATCGCCGTATCCTCATCTATGCCGATCCCAAGTATCGACGGGTTTTCAGCAACTCCGCAGAGCAGCCTGCCTATCCTCCCTCGCTGGTGGAAGTGCTGGTCGATCAGCGCCCTGTCCAGCAAACCCAGGCCGGGTGCCATTTTGAGCGTGCATTTCCTGGCGGGATCATTGTCATTCCCGTCCACGATCATGGTCCTGCTCATGGCTGACGCCCCGGCACTCGTTCCTGCGATGACAGCGCCTGACTTCCAGGCCTGGTGCAGCATCTCGTATATTTTCGTGCCTCCCAGTATGCTTGTTATCCGCAACTGGTCACCGCCGGTGAAGAATATGCCGGTGGCTTCGGCTATGAGCCTGGCATTCTGATCAGCTTCAGCATCTTCCCTGGTATTGATGTTCAGGAAGCTTACATTGCCTGCTCCAAGGCCAATAAACAATGACTTGTACTGGCTTCCTGCCTCGATAGGTTCTTCCGTGGCAGTTGTGATTATCACGATATTTGCTTTCGATGCTCCGGAAATCTCGACAAACGTCTTCAGAATAAGACATTCCCCTGTCTTATCCTCAGCGCCTCCTATGATTATTAAGTTTCCTGTACTCATTGATTTCACCGTCTCCCTGGCGGGTCAATACTGAACAGTGCCGCAGCCTCCTGTACGGGACCTGCCCGGATAGCGGCTCCGGCATCGCCTGATTTTGGTCAGACACCAATGATATTTTTCAGGTATTCATGCAGCATATCGGAGAATATCAGCCCTGCCGCCATCAGCAGGATGCTCGCCGCGACAAGGGGCAGCCCCGCCCTGCTTCCGCCTTTGCTGATCCTGATACCCAGTATGATAGCCGCCGCTCCGAACACATACGGGTAGCTCACCAGTGAAGCGAGAGCCGCAGCCCACCCCGCAGCAGTACACATCATCATACCGGCTTTCGGCAGTGTCCTGCCCTGTTTTCCGGCACGGACCATATCATCCATCAGATCACCTCGATATTATTCTTTTATGCCGGGCTTTCGTATATTCATTTTTTTAGTGTAAATATTTGTCGCAGCCTGCCCCCCGACATCAACATGCGGGGCGTCAATGATGCCTTGTCGGCAAGCAGGATGTCGGCATCACTTCCAATGGCTATTCTCCCTTTACGCGGATACAGTTTCAGTGTCTTTGCCGGGTTTTCCGTCACGGTTTTCAGTACGAGTTCCAGCGGCAGCCCATGATCGGCCACCGCGGACCTGATATCATTGAAAAGGGCCATTATGCTTCCTGCATCATTTTGTGACGGACCGGCGCCGCTCCCGTTCCCGTCGGACGATACCGTCACCCTGTCCAGTCCGTTCCCGCTTTCAACGAGCGCGACAAGGCACTGCGGAACATTTATGCCTTCGTCGGTGTCTTCTCCTGCCGTCAGGTCGATCGTTCCTCCGCCGCTGTGGTACCTGCGGGCCTGGTCGAATAAGGACCTGTTCCTGTTGAGGTGGGTGGGAACAAACATTTGCATGGGAAAGTCCGTAAATTCCAGCAGGTCGAAAAGCGGTGAGAGTCCTTCCCTGCCGTTGCCCACGTGCAGATGTACAATACCTGCTTTGCCGCCCAGCATGCCACCTGTCAGGACCTCATAAGCCAGCTTTGCCAGCTCGTTCCGTGTCGGGCAGGCAGACCTGTGGTCTGAAATGGCTATTTCACCCGCGCCGATGACCTTGTCTATAAGCGCGATGTCCGTCAGTATCCTTCCGGTTATAGTGACAGGCGGTATACCGTAATTGCCCGAATATATGAAAGCAGTCAGTCCGTCTGCTTCCAGCGCCCGCGCTTTCATCAGCAGTTCCTCCATGCTTTTGCCGACCCCGTCGCATCCGAGGAGACCAACAACAGTGGTTATCCCTGCGTTCATCAGTTCGTCAGAACTTATCGGTCCTATAGTGCTGCCCGGACCTTGTTCCCCTCCGCCGCCAGTTATATGGACATGCTGGTCTATCAGTCCTGGCATGGCAACCATACCGCTGCAGTCGACCACTTCCGGCCGGAGTTGCTGCCATATATCTATCCGGTCCGATATCAGCGCTATCTTACCGCATGCAGTCAGGATATCCTTTATCCCAGAATATTCAGGAGTATAGAGTTCGACATTTTTCAATACCGTGAACATTCAACCAGATTCCTTCCAAGTTAGTTTGGACAACATTTATAAATATACAGGCAAATTTGCAGAATATTCATCCAATTTCCACCAAATTCAGCGATTTGTTACTTTTTAGCTTGACCTGACAGTTTTAACGTGCTAAAATTTTACAGTCGTATTAAAAAAATATTAACAATATGTTAATTTTTTAATGTAAGGACATTATAATGTACTAATTTAACAGTACTGTAAGAATTTAATTTGATTATTTAATATTATTCTGCTAAACTGTTTTGAGAATTATGTAAAGCTTATAAATACAAAAGTATACAGGTACAAAGGGTGATAAAATGGCAGCTAACTACAGCAGTTTAACAGCAAAACAGAAAAAGGTGTACATGGTTATCGAATCTTACATCAAGACCCATGGTATACCCCCAACAGTTCGCGAAATAGGGGAACTGGTCGGTGAAAAGACCCCGGGCGCCGTTCAGGGGATACTGAACAGGCTTGAACAGAAAGGTGTCATTAAAAGGCAGCTTGGCGCCGCCAGGTCGATACAGCTCGTTTCTCCTGACGATCAGATGTACGGCAAGCATGTTTTCGTTCCCAAGATTAAAAAGATCAGCAAGCGGAACATAAATGATCTGACGAACATTTACAATATCGAACTGTACCATCCCATTTCGCAGGAAGTCCTGTCGGAAGACGGGGACTATATCATTTCCGAGTGCCCGGCCGACGGATTGACGGAAAGCGGCTTCGGCGCCAACGATATAATCGTCGTCAACAGGGCGGCGGAACTGAAGCCGGGGGATATCGTCCTTGCATTCTATGAGACGATCTCACTCCTGAGAAGGTATTATCCTGAAAGCAACGGCACCATTACTCTGAAAGCAGACTCGAAGGTAATCGACAGGGATAACTTTACCCCGGATGAGATCACGATAATAGGCAAAGTTGAAGGAAGGTACACGAGATTCTGAAGTAAATTTGCCTGG